>JBLYYR010000026.1:0-4304 GCA_048550195.1 Arenicellales bacterium | reverse complement strand
GTGCCAGTTTCATAAAATGTAACAGCACGGGGAGCATGAGCAGGCCACCGACAATAACCATGACAATATAGTAATTCTCAAAGCGAAGGGATTCCGGTACGAGACCGGTATTGGCAAACCACTCGGCCAGGCCAAGAGCAAACAATGCTGCGCCAACAAAATCCAGCACCAGCAAGTGTAGCGGGATTTTCAACGCACATTTTTCTTTCAAGTCGGCACCCTCATCTTTGAATCATATTAATCCTGTCCGAACGGCTATAACGCCAGAGTCAATCATTTCACACCCTGTTACCGGGCGAGAGCCTTCATGCAACTCCGTATCATCGATGTGCCTGGACAGGCTATCGAATATAGTAGCCCGACACCCTCCACGTACCTGCGTCCAGCATCGGGGTAATCGTCTCAACCGCCCGGGCCTTGTTCTCGAAATCCGTTTGAAACTGCAGCACGACGTACTCCCCATCCGGAGCGCCCGGCAAGCTGCTCTTGTAGGTTGCCGATAGCAGCTCTCGTTTGCCGGTCTTGCCCAGCGGACTTCTCGCCGCCGTCACCGCCTTCACCCAATCGGAAACAGCAACCTGGGTCTTGAAGAGCGAAGCCGCTGCTTGCCAGGATGCTTCATACTGCATCGCGTCTACAAGGGCCAGCCATTCAAGTGCAGCCAGTTTTGCCGTCTCTTCTCTCTCACCGGCAGTCACGCCGGCCAGGGGGACGAGAAGCAAGAGAATCGCGAAACAGCGGCTACGAATATTCATTTGTTTTTCCTGTGTCAGTAGGTACAAGGGCTCAATGACGTGGCACGTACAGGCATCCACCGCGTGAAATTATAGCAACTTTATTCACTGTCCTTATTCCCTGCTATTTGTACCCTATTTATTGCCTTCCGTTCACGAGAGTACCTTAAGTCAATCAACCGGTCAGGCCACCTCGCCAAACGCAAGCATGATCAGTCGAAAAAGAAACGGGATCACTCCTGCGGCGAGCAATATCACCAGTGACAGTAATTGCGCGATACGACCACGCCGGATTGCCCGGGAACCCTTGAGCACACGCGTATCACGGTAAACGGGATAATCCGGGGGCGGAAATCTTTGTGCTTTTACGATGCGACGCCCGAGAAGGAACATGATGATAGCAGTCGCTATTAGCGGTGCAGCGAATACTGCCGCCATCAAAAATACAACAAGCGTATTCTGTGCCAGATAATCAAGATTATCGGCAAACCAGGCTACAATCTCACCCTGATAAAATTCAAAGACCCATATCGTAGCAGCACCCAGCAGCACTGTGATGCCGACAATCCACACAGCCTTTCGTTTGGCCCCGGGGTCGGCCCGCTGAATTTCATCCATTGACTTTTAATACCCGAACACTATTCCACTATGTCTGCCCTGGTGCTTTCGATGAAGTCCATAACATCATTTTTCTCTTGCTGCGGGACCTGAAAATGTTCCAGGGTTGCACCCAAGTGATCAACAAAGTTCGCCCAATCACTCTCGCTAACACCCATCCCCCTGTGCGAGGTCTTGTTATCGCGACCCGTGTACAGTAACGGGCCGCCGGCATTGGAACAGAGATAATCTATCAACAGTTGCTTTTCACGATCAATGCCATCTTCGCCTCTGTGCTCCCAGAAGCGACCCAGCCGGGAATCGGACATGAGGCGCGGCAGTAAATTATTAACCACTGCAGATATTGCATCATAGCCGCCAAGGCGCTGGTAAAGTGTTTGTTCGCTCATAATCATTCCTCTTTGAGTATCCGGGTACAGCGTTTGAAACGAATAACTGAAGCACGGTGGCTATTCCCGGACTCCAGACCTGAAATTTACGGCAGGCGTCAGCGCATCCGACAGGCATACCCGGATAATTCTTACAGCATACCAAGCAGTTCACCCAGGCTTATTACAAGCTGGCCATGCCCTTCGTGAAGGTAGACGCCAAACTGTGCAATTAAAGAGTAGGCGAATGCGAACTGTGCCAGGGCATAAGCAGCGATTGTGAACTGACTGATACTCACTACCCCCACACCAAACTGCGACAGGGTAAAGATGCCACAGGCAAACTGGCCGATGGCAAAGACACCTTTTGCTGGCACAGGGACGCGGTTTGGACGAAACTTGAAGGATATATGCAGCAGCGGCAAGCCAAGCAAAGTGGCTGCAGATTTGTACTCAAACCCCCACCCATCCCACTTCTCTTTAGCCGGGAAAGGAGCACCGCAGTGCGGACAGGCCGTGGCCTGCCCGGATACTTCATGCCGGCATTCCCTGCAAGGTCTCATCATTATAGTCCCCTAGCGTCGAGCATCAGTCGCGCGGCGGTCTTGCCGCGTCGATGCGGTGGCGCCTGTCAGATTTCGACCTGACCTCACCAAAGTAGTCATACTCATACTCAACATCAAACTCACCATCCCCGTCAGTATCAAGCTCTGCGGATATCAGTTTCCCCATTCGGTACTTCTGTCTCTTTATTCGCGAATCCCCGTCCTCACCAACAATCTCGACCTCGTCAATGCTACCGTATTTAAACAGCGCCTTGTAATCGATATCCCCGTCCTGGTTTAAATCCGAATGCCGGGAATGTGCCAATCCATACCGGTATGTATAGCTGGTTTCATAGATACCATCAAAATTGTCATCATGCCTTGCTTCTTTCAACACGCCGTTGCGGTCAAAGTGATAAACAAGATCAACTTTACTGTCAAAATTTCTGTCTACTTCAGTTCTGCTTATCCTGTTATCTCTATATATCCATTTTTCATCCAAAACACCATCACCATTCACATCAACACCTTCTTCAGTCACTGGCGTGTTATACATCCATAAAATCAATCCGCCACCAACCACCAGGCCAAACAGGAACGCCGATGCCCCGCTAGCCGGTTTCCTTGTTTTTCCCTCTTCGTCAGGTACTTCAATGGCTTCCCAGGCGCCAATAATCTGCTCGGCCTTTTCATAATCTGATTCGTCCACCATGACCCGCACCAGATTAATAGCCTGTATCTCTCCCACCGCGCCGGGTAAATATTCACCATCGACCCTTCCTTTTATTCCTTCCTGCTCCAGCAGGTTCAATATCATATGGGCATCAAGCGCAGTAGAGGATTCGTAAACACTTTTCATTTTAGTCCATGCCTCATTGCGGGGATTGCGAATAATGATTAGCCCGGACGCTCACCTTACTCCACCTCACTCCATACGACATTCGTGACAGCCTGTGATTTGCCCAGTACGGACTTCAAACCACGTAATAAAGGCAAGGCATTTTCCACATCAGCCCTGTTTCTTCCAAACAGACTTTTCGCTTTGGGATCAAGATAACAAAGCCATTTGTCTTTGCTTCCTTCCCTGTTTCCGCAACACAACCAGTATTCATCTCCCTCATCGGTGATGTACTCGATAAACCAGCCCCAGTCTTCATAATTTGGATAAGAGGTAACGACACCAGCCTCTGCCAGTTCCCGTGCCAGCCAAAATGCGAGTTCCGCCCCGTACACGGCTGGATTAACCTGTGACTCTTCAGGTAAAAATGGGGCAAAACATTCCGCATCAAAGGCTACCGACGTTTCCATGTTCATTATCCTGCACCTCGATTCAGTCAGGTGCATTTTATGTCACCTCAATGAATAATGTTAACGCCGTTCCTGCCAGACGAGCCACCAAAATCCCATACCGACTGCACCGGCAATCCCTGCGACAACGCAAAACAGGTGTAACTCATATACAGTCAATGAACCAAGCAGCATATTGTCATCGACGAACGGTGCAAACGGGCGAATATCACTGTGCATGATACTGTCCAGGGCAACGTGAGACCATGATCCAATAAATGCCCCGGACAATGCCGCAACCGGATTTATCAATCGCATCGCCTCCAGCAACCCGGATTTCGATATACGCAGAGAACGCCTGAACATTGACAGACAGATGCCACATACCGGGCGACCCACCACGAAACTCGCCACGCCTGCTACTGTCGCTCCGGGGTAGGTATGAAAATAACGGTGCACAGGCCACTCACCGTTGAGCATGAAATACAGTGGTTCAATATCGATAAGCACCTGCGAAAAAACAAACACGGTAAAGCTGAAATAAACCGGCGCAATGGCCTTTATCGCCAGGCCGGGACCAAAATGCAATGGTGTGAAAGGCATATTGCTTGCAGGCACTAACAACCGGGAGCAGCGGCGCTGTAACGGTCATGTTCGGGTAACCGGATTGTCATGTTTTACAGCCGCGTTCAACCGACCCGCTGGCATGCCGGATATCCCTCACCCACAGTTGAATTCTAAGCATTGCATTT
>JBLYYR010000025.1:0-5952 GCA_048550195.1 Arenicellales bacterium | reverse complement strand
TGCTGTCAGCCGTAATGTTGAGCTTTTCATCTATCTCCAGGCTAACGCCCATGCGCCCGAGCAGCTCCATGGTCGTCGTGATATCGTGCAAATGCGGAACGTTGCGGACATGCAGCGGTTCTTTCGTCAGCAAAGCGGACATTAACACTGGCAGTGCAGCATTTTTTGCCCCTGATATGCGAACGTCACCGCTCAGCGTCTGACCACCGGTAATGATGAGTTTATCCATTAAGGATCCTCTGATCTATCATGAACTCGTATCTTCCACCTAAAATATCCAGTTTCCTCGTTCCGAATATTCGCAATAGCCAGCTACTACGTGTGACTCGCGCCTCGAACCTGAACATTTTAGATCGAAATCTACTTCGACCAGAATAAATCAGAGGCTCCTTTAAAAACCGTGCAATGGAACAGGATTCAGAAGCGGAGTATAAACTTACTAACATTGATAGTCAGCAAAAGGGAAAGCAAAATAGAAAAGTCCGGCTCTCAGGAACCGGACTTTTTTTTCAAATGAGAAAAACTGTGCAGCCTTACAGCGCCTTAATTTTTTCCTGTAACTCACCCTTCTGGTACATCTCCAGCATGATGTCGCTGCCGCCAATGAATTCGCCCTTTATATACAATTGGGGGATAGTTGGCCAGTTTGAGAACTGTTTGATACCGTCACGGATATCCGGGTTTGATAACACATCAACCGTATCGTATTTCGCCCCACAGGCCTTCAAAATTTCCACTGCCTTGCCGGAGAAACCACACTGCGGAAACGTAGGACTGCCTTTCATGTAAAGCATTACATCGTTTCCTTCCAGTTGTGCTTTGATTTTTTCCTGTGCATCCATCTTCTTCATCTCTCTGTAATCCGGCTCGTAACCGGGTTAATTTATTTAAGGCACCTGTGGTTAATCAGAGGTACCTTCAGCCGCAGGCTCATGTGCTGCATATTCTTCAGGCGTCATTGTCTGCATGGATAAGGCATGTATCTCTGCCTTCATCCTCTCACCCAGCACTTTGTAAACCTGCTGGTGCTGCTGCACCCTGTTCTGGCCAGCAAACGCCGGACTAACGATAACAGCATAGAAATGCTGTCCATCGCCGGTAATTTCAACCCTGCAGTCAGAAATACCCTGCTCTATCCAGCCTTTAATGTCTTCTGGTGTAACCATCTTTAAACCTAAAAAAAATGCCGGGAAGCCCGAACGTAAAACAGAATAGTCTAATATAGCATTTTTTGCTGACAGCTATTCATTATTAATTATAAGGGAAAGGGTTTACGGTTTACGGCTTACAGGTTTGAATTTCCGTAATACGTAATACATTACTTAATTTGAAGACCGCTCTCAGCCACTCCATAGACTTCAAACAAAGATAAAAGTTTTTGCGGGCTATTGTGCAGAGCTAATGAAGAATTTTGCTGTTTTTTGATCTGCAAACAAGCCATCATCAATGCAGCAAAGGCGCTGTCGCAGTCAGTAATTCTCTGCAAATCCAGCTTCATCTCATCCAGCCTGCCTGCGCGCGTCAGTAGATCTTTAGACAGCTCATCAAGATAACTGAAAGTTGTCGTGCCTGAAATACGGCATACCTGCCCATCGCACTCTGCTACCGGTTTCACTGTATGCTGTTCTTTTTCTGCAATTCAGCAATCAGTACCGGCAGGCCTTTGCGGCTGATGGCGGTATTGTAGGATTTACGAAAAGTTGTCACCAGGCTGATACCGTCAATACGAACATCGAAGACCTTCCAGTCATCATCTTTTTTGCCAAGGAAATATTCCAGCCTGACGGGTACTGCAGCACCAACATCAATCTCCGCTCGCACAATCACGTCATTCCGGTAAGGCACAGCAGGATTATATTTTATTTTTTCGTCAGAATACTGAAACAAAGCCTGAGAATAGGTTCTCAAAAGCAGGGTCTGGAATTCATCTGTAAACTGTTTACGCTGTCCCACTGTCGCATCAGCATAGTGTTTGCCCAGTACAATTTTTGTCATTCGATCAAAATCAAAATGCGGAATAGCGACACTGCGCACCATGTCATAGAGGCTCTGGTGGTCAACTTCATAACCTGCTCTATTAGCGGTAAACTTGCCTAGCAGTTCTTCTGAGGTAATCCTGATCAGTTCAGTCGGCTCTGTGGCATAGGCCTGACTTCCCCCACTGACAATGAGTAATGCACAGGCGAGAATAATTTTTCTTATCATTTATTTGCTCCTTCCGTTGAATTACTGAACAATAGTTGACCAATCAGGTTTTCCAGCACCACTGCCGACTGGGTTAATCGTATGCGGTCACCATCATTCAGGTACTTCTGCTGGCCGCCGGGCTCCAGCGAAACAAACTGCTCACCCAACAGGCCCTGAGTATTAATCGACGCACTGCTATCAACCGGCAGCTTATTGTAGTCACCCGAGATATCCATAATTACCTGCGCCTGGTAAGAGGACGAATCCAGAAGTATCTCATTTACCCGGCCTACCCTGACACCTGCCATCGTCACCGGCGCCCGTACTTTAAGGCTACCGATATTGTCAAACCGTGCGCTCACCTGGTACGGGTCAGAAACTGAGTCAGAATTCAGATTGCTGACGCGGAATGATAAAAACAACAGCGCAATGATCCCCACTACAACAAACAAACCGACGATGATTTCTACTAATTGTCTCTTCATATACTTAAGTGATCCTTAAGAGTTTCAAGTTTTAGGTCTTAGGTAAAGAATACATAATGAAACAAAAATCGCAATGGTTTTGCCCTACGACTTCCGACCTATGACCCATGACTTCTTTTAGAACATCATCGATGTAAGACTAAAGTCCATAGCCAGCACTAGCAGGGAAGATAGCACCACTGTCATGGTGGTGGCTGTAGCGACTCCAACTGGTGTCGGTCTGGCATCATACCCCATAAATACCGCGAGCAAACTGATCAAGGCACCAAAAACCAGGCTTTTGAACAGACCATTTAATACATCCTGCTGAAAATCAACACCCTCCTGCATAACAGACCAGTACACCCACTGGTCGACACCCAGTAGATTGACACCAAGCAGATACCCACCCAGGATACCGACTGCTGTAAATAATACAGCAAGCACAGGCACTGATATAATCCCGGCCAGAAACCGCGGCAGCAATACTCTACGTACCGGGTCTACAGCCATCATCTCCATGCCTGCCAGCTGCTCGGTTGCCTTCATCAAACCTATTTCAGCAGTCAACGCGGCACCTGCCCTTCCTGCAAACAGTAGACCTGCAAGTACCGGCCCAAGTTCCCTGATCAGTGACAAAGCCACTAGCAGACCCAATGACGATTCTGCGCCAAAGTCCACCAGGGTATTATAGCCCTGCAATGCCAGCACCATGCCTACAAATAAAGCGGCAACAATAATTATCGGTAACGTCAGCACACCGACACGGAACAGCTGCTCGACTAAAAGCTCATAGCGCCGAACCGATCCCGGGATGCTACCAAGCATCTGCATGAATAATATGCCAGCACGGCCTGAGGCGGCGAGAACAGAAAGAGTAAATGTACCGACAGGGCGAACGCCTTCGATCATCTCTGTTTTTCCTTATTAAGGAGCCTCTGATTAATTACGCCATACCTCTGGCTTACAGGCCGAATCACAATCAAGGCGGAGCTTTGAAGGCATGCCAGGGCCTGGTGAAAAGTGACAACGCAGAGTGTGAATCGGCCTGTAAGCCCCGCAGAGCAAGGCCTGAAGCGCACATCTACGGCATTGTGCTTCTTGCAAAGGACATGGCCATTCACAGCGAAGCACGCTTTGTAGCTGCACGCTTCAGGTCTTGCAGAGGCATGGTGTAATTAATCAGAGGCTCCTTTAGATACTTCTGTGTTAAACAGGTCCGTAAAATAACTTTCAGCAGCATAATGAAATGGAACGGGCCCGTCAGCCTGGCCTTGCAAAAACTGCCTGACATCGTCACGTAGCGAATTCTGTATCTCATCCGCTGTACCACTTGCCAGCACCCTGCCCTCGCCAAGCATATAAATAAAATCAGCAATTTGCATGGCCTCGGCAACATCATGGGTCACAACAATGGATGTCATCGCCAGCGTTTTATTCAATGTCCTGATAAGCTTTACAATGATAGTCTTGGAGATGGGATCAAGCCCTGTAAAAGGTTCATCATACATGACCATTTGTGGATCCATCACGATAGCACGGGCCAGTGCAACACGACGAGTCATGCCGCCTGAAAGCTCGTCCGGCTTCAACCGTCTGGCCCCGCGCAGTCCGACCAGCTCCAGCTTCATTAAAATCAGCTGCCTTAATACCGGTTCCGGCAGCCGTGTATGCTCACGCAGAGGAAAGGCAATGTTCTCATAGACATCGAGATCACTGAGCAAGGCGCCGCCCTGAAACAACATGCCTGTTTTCTTACGCAGTTCAAACAGCTCACGGCGCCCCAGATCAGGTACCGAAAGCCCATCCACCATCAGGTACCCCTTATCCGGCCGCAACCGCCCACCGATTAATTCAAGTAAAGTTGTTTTTCCGACACCGCTAGGCCCAATAATTGCCGTCACCCTGCCGCGTGGAACCCTCAGGCTGAGGCCGGACAGGACAGATTTGCCGGCACGATGCAGGTGAATGTCGGTGAGGGTGACTATGTTGTCGGTTTCAAATTTCAAGTTTCAAGTTTCAATTTAAAATACATCCTGTCCACAGCGGACAAAAAGCATTCTATGACAAAGCGTATTTCGGGGACAGCATGTAAATTTGGATCCAAAATTGACCTACACGAAACCCCACCTGCCGATCTTACAGCAGGAGAAAAGGGAGTGATAGACGTGGCAAGGGGTCATGAACGACATATGTCGCGGCACACCCGAATTGCGGGAAAGAATGGTGGGCAATTTAGAGACATGCCCAGGTCCAAAGCTCGTGAATTTGACCACACAGGCCAACATTCAATGTCAGTGTAGTATGGCATACCGGACTGCAAAGAATCTGTCAGGGATATGGCGGAGTTATGGTGATCATTCTCCAGTTCAGCATACACGAAACACGCCGCACACCTTGAAAGGAAAGCCCTGTACTTGAAAAACCCTGTGAAATAAGCGAACCTATGTTTATTGCGTCAATTAAGTGAAGATGGAACAGTAATAATCACCGGTGCGTAAATTCCGGGTATTTTCATAGATGAATTTTCTGGAGTTCTGGATATGCAGAGTGTACACAAGCTGAAAAAGCCCTCCGATTAACAATGAAGAAAATACTGGCAGTCCATGCAGTAATTATTCTGCTGTTTTTAATTAGCAGTGGGACAGTTGCCTATGCTGGCTCCGATAATACTGATGGCGATATCGCAGACGGCGTTGGAGAAGCTGATTTGGGAGTTGGCGACGCTAATTTAGGTGCTGGTGAAGCTGATCTAGGAGCTGGTGCCGCTGATTTAGGTGCTGGTGAAGCTGATTTGGGAGTTGGTGACGCTAATTTAGGTGTTGGCGAAGTTGATGCCGGTGTTGGCGGCGTTGATTAACCACCACGACAGAAAAGAAGCCTGCTAGTGTGCAATGACTAGAGACCCGGGCCCTGTGCCGCTAAAAAAGTTCAAATTTCTAAATATTTTTACTGGCCACTGAAACGGGCCGGTCAAACGATAAGCTTGCCCAGACATCGCGTTGGACGGCAGCAGGTGCTGTAAGACAGGAATACTTTATCCAACGAAAGAATACCTTCTAGAACGCATATAAAGGATCGTCTTTATGGCCTGGGATGCCTGGTTTGTCCTCGTGATTGTGCTATTTTGCTTCGGCTTAATGGCCACGAATCGTTTTTCTCCTGATTTAATCCTGATGGGTTGCCTGACGCTGTTACTGGTGAGTGGCATCGTTTCCCCTGCACAGGCACTGGCTGGATTTTCTAATGAGGGCGTGGTGACTGTGGCGGTGCTTTACATTGTTGTCACAGGGTTTCGTGA
>JBLYYR010000024.1:0-3953 GCA_048550195.1 Arenicellales bacterium | reverse complement strand
GTCACTACTTTACCTTCCTTTACGGTGTGCTTAACGTGAAGACACGAACCTTTCGCTTTGTCAGTGCCGGCAGCCCGGGACCCCTGGTGGTCCACGCAGACGGAACGGCTGAGGTACATGATGTACCTGCCGTACCGATTGGCATGTTCCCGGATTCCGAATATGAAGACACGTTAATCGAACTTCAGCAGGGCGACCGCCTGTACCTGCACACAGATGGCCTCTATGAAGAGAGAAACCCCGAGACACGTGAGGAATTTGGCCGGGATCGTGTGCGTGGTGAATTATGCGCCGCGGCGGGAGTAGCTTTTGAATCAAGTCTGGACGGCCTGCTTCAGTCGATAACAGACTGGCGTGGTAGCGAAATGCTTTCCGACGATATCGCTGTAGTGGGCTGCGCGATTGGCTAGCCAGGCACAGCATTTCTATTCTTAATCAGATATTTGCAAGCATCGTCAGTTCATGGAGTATTAGCAGCGAATAGAGCGGCACCAGTGCATAGATGAGATAACGCACAGCGACATACTTATATATTTTGAAGTTGAAGTGCATGACCAGAATGATCAGTGCCACGCCGGTCATTGTCATCTTCACGACCGCGAACATGTACGTATCTTTCTGAATGAGCCAGTCCATCAGGCCATTGAGTTCAACGGCACCCTGTCCAATCAGGACAATCGTCAGGAAGGCATCTGCGAAACACAGCAGGATGATGATCAAGGTGGCGGCGAATGGCCAGTGCCCGTACCAGTCAGTGTAACTGTTGGTCTGGTCGTCATCGCGACGGAAATGTCGGCGCCGATAGTGTCTCAATGACCCCAGCAGGGTTTGCAGAGAGGGCTGACGCCGGTCATGGAGGCGCTGGTCGGTTGACGGTTCGTCCGTTGTTTTCGAAGACGGGGGTAAACTCATGATCTGTCACCCGGCAATGCCCTCTGATGCTGATTTTGAATGAATATCATTTGCATACCTGGTTAGTCACATAACAACCTCATGTTTTAAATACTATATTCAAGTGTAGCCGAAGTACACTTCTTGAATCATGATGCAATATAGCTTCTAAGTTGTTGATATAGCTTTTTACTTATCCTGATAACGATCAGCCATGAAGTTATCGACACAGAATCGTCTTTCCTCACCCGGTCATCAAACCGCCACCGCGGTACTCATTGCCGGCAAACGATGTCCGTCATCGCAGGCTCAAACAGCCAGCCCGCCCCCTTAAACACCTGCTTTTACAGATGAACAGAGAATCCCTGCTGGCGCCTGCAGGGTATTTTTTTCCAGGGACTTCCAATAATGATATTGAATGGGATATAAAACTAATCATAGATATTATTTCTTCTGTATTTCTATGACTTATTTTGATATTTTAGTGTTGGCTATAAGCAAATTATATTTTTTCTAGTTAAACCGTACGTTACATTAAGTTAATGACCATTTCGGTATAGAACCCGGAGGAGACAAAAAAATGGCAGATCTGTTTTCTGAAGAATGGATGAAGAGTTACATGGAGCAGTGGAATGCTGAGCCTGAACTCTCGGATGCACTCTCGAAAATTGGCTTTAATTCCCTGATTGCATATGGTTTTGATGGTGAGGATACACCACGCGGCTACATAAATGTCGTCAATGGCAAGGCGGAGGATGCGGGTATCTATGACGGTCAGGAGATGAACTGGGATCTTCGGGCAACCTTTGATAACTGGAACAAATGGCTGGCCAAGCCACCGGGGATGATGGGTCTGGGTATGGCCTACACCTCACGAAAAATAAAATTTAACGTGGGTGACTACGGTGCAATGATCAAGGACCCGCGTATGGCTGGTCCGTTTATAAAGAGTTTTACTGTAATGGGACGCGCCTGATTGGCGCGTTTTTTTGACAGGTTTGTGGATAACAATAAAAGGTAATTGCTCTCCGCTGCAGTATGTTGAGTAGAGAAGAAACCCGTGAGGGTTCGTAAATAACTAAAGAGCCTTGGCTGATATTCAGGGTGGCGCTGTTTCGACAGCGCCGTATTCTTGAAGTGTTACCGGTCCAAGTCAAGTCATGTGTGTGAGGATTAACAATGTTAATCAAAAAGCTAGCAATATTCAGTCTTCTATCCGGGTCCCTGATGAGTTCCGGTGTTATGGCCCAGGACCCGCCAGAATCCATCATTACCGTTCCAAGTATCCCCGTCGGGGCGGCAGTCTCTCTGGGTGGGACGGTTGTTCCTTTCAAGGATGTTACCTTTTCCGCACAGATCCCGGGGCGCATTGAAAGCCTTGCCGGTGAAGAGGGAGACCATTTCAAATCAGGTGCTGAATTAATAGCAATTAACATTGATGATCTGCAGGCGCAACGACGCTCTGCCTGGGCAAACCTGGCGAATGCAGAAGCGGCATTACGTAATGCCGGTGTGCAGTTCAACAGGGAAATAATCTCACCCTACGGTGGCGAGATGAATGACTCCATGGGCGGCATGGGCTCCATGATGAAGAATTTCACCAACCCCATGCAGGGCATGATGGGAGGCGGTTCCAACCCCGGCATGGATCGATATGCTACGCGCTATCAATACAGTACCCAACTCGAACAGGCGCGTGGCCAGATTGTCTCCGCACGCGCGGCGATTGATAAAATCGATGCAAGTATTCGTGACGCCAAGTCGCTTGCACCCTTTGATGGCGTGATCACCAGGAAAATGGTCGAGGTCGGTGACCCGGTGCAACCTGGCCAGCCCATGCTTGAATATGCAGACATTTCCAAGCTACAGATCAAGCTCGAAGTACCTGCACGGCTGATGCCGGGCGTCAAGAAAGGCATGGTCTTTCCGGCCAGACTGGATGTGGGGGATGTCGATTTACAGGCGCGTGTTTCACAGGTCTTCCCGATTGCCGACCCTGACCGTCATACCGTAACTGTCAAACTGGACCTGCCGCAGGGTGTACCGGGTGGGGCCGGTATGTATGCAGAGGTCATGATCAATGACATTAATGCCAAGGTGCGCGAGTTACCGGTTGTACCCAAGAATGCCCTGGTGTGGCGCGGCAGCCTGCCCGGTGTCTATGTGATGAATGGTAACAACCAGCGCGAGCTGCGCCTGGTGAGAACCGGCGATGACGTGGGAGCGGACGGCGTCGCGATTCTATCCGGATTGCGCGCGGGAGAACGCGTCATCGTCAAGGGGACTGCCCCGGTTGATCCAAACAGCGCGTGGCAATAAAACAGGCTGGTCCGGCAGAAAATGCCTGCAACCCTGTGCAGGCGTGATGCGGTCCTGAATAAGACCAAATAGCAATCAGTACGGAAAAATGACAAGCACAATCAGCGACCGCACTGAACAAAGCGTATAAGAAGGCAGGATATAGTATGGCTGACCAAGAAAAGAAATTTTCTACCCCTATGAATACCGACGCCTATTCACTGGGTATAGCGGGTAGAACGGCGCGCTTGTTTATTACCTCCCCTGTGACACCCATGATTCTTATCGTGTCACTGTTCGTCGGCCTGATCGGCCTGATGTTTACCCCCCGCCAGGAAGACCCGCAGATCTCGGTGCCGATGATCGATGTGTTTGTCCAGTACCCGGGCGCCTCTGCTGAACAGGTGGCCAGCCTGGTAACCGAACCCCTGGAACGCATCCTCATGGAAATCCCGGGGGTGCGCCATACCTATACAGCCACCGAGCGCGGCCGTGCCATGGTGACGGTACGTTTCAAGGTAGGTGAGGAAATGGGGGCCTCGATAGTCAAGGTCCATGACAAGTTGCAGTCCAATCTGGACAAGATCCCGCCGGATGTTTCTCAACCCCTGGTTAAACCGGTGGGCGTTGATGATGTTCCGGTGGTAACGCTGACCCTGTGGTCGGAAGATGTGGATGATGGTGCCCTGCGGTTGCTCTCGCTGGATCTGCTGCAGCGTCTCGGTGAAGTGAAGAATGTCGGCAAGGGCTTTGTCGTCGGCGGC
>JBLYYR010000023.1:0-50507 GCA_048550195.1 Arenicellales bacterium | reverse complement strand
CATGAATAAATTATAGCTGTAGCTGTAACCTGATGAAATGAAAGTATAACGTTCTACTTTTAGTCATGCCCCATTGCTGTCCCATAACATCCATTGTCATTTTGATTCTGAACACACATCAGGCAAACAGCAGAAACACTTTCCTCTCGCAGGGCCCGCAGGGAAAGCATTTAAATAGACGTTTTAAGATTTACGATTTAGGTGTTACGTAAAACCTAACTCATAAAACCTGATACATTCTTCTCCCCTCCCTGCATTCCGTGCGACCCTTGCCTTGGTATGAACACAATACATGCAATCTGATCTATCCATAATTAATAGAGGTGCCCTTAAGTTTCCGTAAAAGCAGCGCTATCAACATTTACTTATCGATTGATATTTCTTTATGGGACAGCACTGGATTTGCACGAAATACTGATTTGAGCCGTAGATGCAAAAGTAATACCGTCATTTCCAGATAAAAGGTAGGTTATATTAGAATAGATGGCCTTGCAACACATGCATGCAAACCATATTCTGTACACATCTTATAAGCAGAATAGGTTGAGGAAGCATATGAGTTACGCACACATACATGCAGGTTTTTCGGAATATCAGCAGCTTGAAGTACAATTCGACTCTTCGACCCATGCACTTTGGTATTTTATGAAGGCAGGCCCACGACCCTGTTTTACCACTAATCTGCTTAATGAAATTTCTTCTTTACAATCATCTGTAAAGTCTCGCCTTAGTAACAATGGAAATGAGCGAATAGATTTTCTGGTACTTGCTTCAGGAATTCCAGATATATTTAACCTGGGCGGTGACCTGAACCTGTTTAAAAAGTTAATACGCACCAAAGATAAAGATGGCCTCACAGACTATGCCGATCTTTGTATTCAAGTGCTGTATCAGAATGCCATTAATCTTGATTTGCCAGTTACAACTATAGGACTTGTAAAAGGCAGTGCATTAGGCGGAGGATTAGAGGCCGCACTTTCCTGTGATGTGCTCATTGCAGAAAAAGGCGTTAAGATGGGCTTCCCGGAGATATTATTTAATCTGTTCCCTGGTATGGGCGCATATAGCTTGCTGGCAAGAAAAATTGATTCTACCGAGGCTGAAAAGCTGATATTGAGCGGTAAGCTCTATGATGCAAGTGAACTCTATGACATGGGTGTTGTTGACCTGCTGGCAGAGAAGGGGCAGGGTGAAAAGGTTGTGGCAGAATATATTAAACGACATGATAAATACAAAAATGGTTACAAGGGTGTAAGGCGTGTGATGCAGCGAGTCAATCCGATTGATTATATCGAATTAAAAGACATTGCAGATATATGGGTAGAGACAGCTCTTAAGCTTGAAGACAGAGATATTCGCATGATGGATAGACTTGTCAGATCACAGGATCGGTTATACCAAAGCGCCTCTTCCAGTCAAATTGAAATATCTGTTTCTGACGAAAAAGAAAAAGGTCTTCCCGGCATTGAGCGTCTTAACTCAAACTCAGCAGGCATGCCAATCAAGAAGAGGGTACCCTATCTCCATAGCGTGAGGGTTGAATCAATAAAGAAAGAGCTGGAGACTGAAGCGTAGCTGGCTCTTCTACTATCCAGCCTGAGTATTTCTAATTTTGGAGTATCTAGTAAGGGAATCAATTGCCTGCTTGTATTCGCTCTTTATGTTAACCAGCACATGCTCGTAATTTTCCAGTAGAGATGCACTATCAATCCCCTCAATTTTGTTGCAGGATTCATGTAGCGAGATTGCCCCAACACTGCCCGCATTACCTTTCAGCGCATGTATAGCCTCTCTGAATTGCACGTAATCACCATTCTCCAGTGCTGCCTCAATATCATTTATTAATCTTAGAGCATCATCCTGAAAACGGCTCAGTAACCTTGGCAGGAATGTCGGATCTGATTCCAGTGAGCCAAACTCTTCCAATAAAGAAACATCCACAATTGATCTATCTATCGCTACACTGGCAATATCACTTACGTTACTGGGTAGCTTCGGGCTATAATTTTTTACCACTTCTGAAATAACGGATAGTAGGTTTTCAGTCCTGACCGGCTTGGTGAGATAGGCTACAACATCAGCCTCCTCACATTCTTCCTTTGCTTCTTTTGTCGCGTTAGCACTCAAGACAATAAAAGGAAGACCTATTCTGTCAGGATGCGTGAATCTGAAGGTCTTAATCATTTCAATGCCGCCCATAACGGGCATTTGCATATCAGCAATTACAAGATCATATTCAGTGGACTCCAGCTTATCGAGGCCTTCCTCGCCATTATTTGTCAAAGCTACACCATAGCCGGCCTTCTGTAATATTTTTTCAAGTACAAGCTGATTAGTTTTATTATCTTCAACAACCAGTATTCGTATCTTCTGATTTGTTGAAATGTAGTTAGATATTGTTTTCGGGTCCTTACTTCCCGTAAATTCAAGCAGCGGTGATGAGTGAATCGAGTTAAATAGATGCTGATCTATTAACGGCTGTTTCAATACAGCAGTGTATCCAATCTGATACAGCACATTCTCATCAACCGATTCTGAGCTGCCCTGTATCAGAATCAATGATGTTGTTGAAAGAAGGGAATTTTCATGCAACATATTTGCAAATTGTATAGCATCTATATATGCCAATGATTTATTGATAATAATACAATGGTATTGTAATTCATTAACAGCCTGCTGCTTTAATAAAATAAATGCCTTATTTACTGAGCTTACCTTTTCTATTGATACCCCCCATGCACCAAGATGATCGACAAGAAATGAGTTGCAGGGCTCATCAATGCCGATGATCAGCACTCTGCAATCATCGAGGGTATAATTGGGTTCGGATCCTGGAGAGCTCATTTTGAATGGCAACTCAAACCAGAAATTGCTACCATTCCCTGGCGTACTTTCTGCACCAATTACGCCACCCATTGATTCTACAATCTGACGAGATATTGCAGTACCCAGCCCGGTTCCGCCATACCGCCTGGTAGTAGATTCATCGGCCTGCTGGAAGTTTTCAAATATGCTTTCCAGTGCATTTTTTTCGATACCAATACCGGTATCTATCACCTCAAACTTGAGCCTGCATTCATTGTTATCCATCGAAGCAAGCGATATCTGTAGAGATATATATCCATTTTCCGTGTACTTAATCGCGTTACCTAACAGATTAATAATAACCTGACGTAAATGGTGAGGGTCACCAATGAGTCGATAATCAATCATTGGGGCTATCGCAACATTGAGCATCAAGCCCTTTTCCTGTGCCTGTGGCAGCAACATCCTGACCGTTCCATTTATCAGAATATGCAGATCAAAACCTATGGATTCTATAACAAGCTTACCGGCTTCAATTTTTGAAATATCCAGTATTCGCTCGATAACTGACAATAGAGCATGCACAGAGTAACTAATTGTTTCAGTAAATTCTTTCTGCTCGCGGTTCAGGCGGGTATCCAGTAACAGGTCACTCATGCCAATTATGCCATTAAGGGGTGTACGCAATTCATGACTCATGTTTGCCAGGAACCGGCTTTTTGCCTGATTGGCTTCTTCAGCATGGATGATGGCTTCGTTTAGACGCTTTATCAGAGTTGACGCATACGCTGGAAGAATGACCAATGCAGATAGCAGTCCTATAGACAGTGGATATAGTACCCGCCAGAAATCTGAATAGACGATTAGCAGAGAAAAGCCTATAACGCTCAACACGCTCGATACAGCAACATACAGGATTCCAAATCGGAACCCGTTACCGAATATCACCCACAGGTAGATCAGATACAAAGGCGAACCAAGTTCACCTGTCAGGTACATACAGTATGTTAATACAGTAATGTCAGCAATTATTCCAAGTATCCTTCTTGCAACTGAGATATTGGGGTAGATGAAGATGGCAACTAAATGAATCAGAGAATAGATCAAAAACGACCCTGACAGTAAAACAGCTGGTCTCTTGAAAAATGCGATTTCGAGTGAATGATATGAGACTGCAAGATATATAAATATAATCAGGCCAATAACAACTCTTAGCACTGCCTGTTCATACTCCTTGCCAGGAGTGTGTTTCACCCTGTTAAGCATTCAAGCGCCTCATTATCTTAAAGTTTTTAGTGCTCATGCCAACAATGATCGGATGTATCAGCGTGTACCCACTAAAGGTATTATGCTGTAAAGAAACAGAATCATCCTGCATCTGTCTGATATTTGAAGTAATGGATGGGAATGGTTCTTTATTATCGGGCAGTAGCCAGAAAGGCAAAATCGGGAAAGAACCTGGTTTTTTGAAATCCTGTAAATTTTGCAATATATAGTCCCTTACTTATGCATATAGAAAATAGGTAACGCTTTCCTGACGACCCAGGGTCACAATTTTGTTTTTTTTAGCATAAATCAGTAAGCAGGTTACTACCTTCCCTTAATATTATGCATCGGTCAAGGGTAATCTAATCAGCTTCCGCTCTTAGTCTCAAATTTTTGAAATATTACAGAAGAAACATCAGCCCCAGCCTGTAATCTTCTTCAGCGTGTGTGAAGAGCAGAGTTTATTGGGTACAACTTGAACGATAGCTTTTAAATGCCATCCAATATCAGGTATCACTGCAACGTCCTGAAATGAAACTTGATGCCATGAAAAAATATATTCTGCTGCCGACCCTTCTCGGCATTCTGGTATACTTCGTAAATGTCAGAGTATTGCCTGCCAGGACCATGAATGGATTTTATCTCGATGATCCCCTGGTTGCAGAAGATCAGATCAAGCGAGGTGGTCTGCCCCGTCATGGCATTCCCTCTATCGATAAACCAGAGTTTGTTTCGGTAGCAGATGTTGATTATTTGAAAGCAGATGACCGGGTACTGGGGCTGGTTATTGATAATGAGGCGCGCTTACCCTATCGCTATCCTTAACTGGCAGGACTGGCAAACAAAATATCCTGACAGCCTGGTACTGTTTACGAATACTGGTTACACAAGAGATTATTCATAGAGTCCGTATGTGGAGTATGAGAAAAGTAATAAGACCTTTTTCCCGGTTTCTGCCAGTGATCAGCGATTTCATAACAAGGAATGGGTGCTTGGTGTAAACATCGGCGGGAACTTCAAGGCCTATCCTTTTTCCGAGCTGAAAAAAACTACCAGTCCAGTCGTTGATAGTAATTCTGGACACCGTGTGGAAGTTCTTTTTGACAGGGTAAATAGCAGTGCCAGTGCCAGAGATGAGCAAGGCAGGGAGATGCCCACGGTAATGGCCTACTGGTTTGCATGGTATGCCTTTCACCCTGATACCAAGGTCTTTCAGGCTAGATGAGCGAAGAGTTTGCAAAAGAGTTAAACTTCAGGGATCGCTAATTGCACCAGGTGAGATAGTCTATGAAAAATATTATCAATGTTATGGGGCTGTTGGCTCTACTCGCAGTGAACGCCCCTGACGCGTCTGCCGACCTTCCACTCACCTATGAGGGAAGAGGGCTATATGTTTCCTATTGTCTATTGTGTCATGGTCCCGATGGAAAAGGTGATGGTCCTCTGGCAAAGGCAATGGATATTAGTCCGGCAGATTTGACTACCACCGTGCGCTCCAGGAGCGATACCATACTGATGAAGATTATTACCGGCGAAGGCCGGCAGACCATTACAGGTCGTGATCGCCATAATTTGCTGAGTGAAGCCATGCCGGAATGGAAAAATGTCTTCACTGAATCACAGGTCAGGGGTTTGATTTCATATCTTCGCTTCCTGGGTAGATCGAAGCATGATCTGATGGGAGACCCTGAGCTTGGCCTGAACATCTATCAGAAATATTGCAGTGTTTGTCATGGTGAAGAGGGCGATGGTGATGGCATCATGACAGAGCTGATGGGAATATCTCCGATGGATCACACAAACCCCAACGAGACCAGCAGTATCGATAATAAAGAGATGGCCAATAGAATTCTTGATGGCAAGGGACGGTTTATGCCCGCCTGGCGCGGCATTCTTAGCCAGAGCGATGTCGAAGGGCTGGTCAGTTACATTAGACTGCTTTCCCAGTAAGTTAGTCGGGACCGGGTCTGTTTCTTCACCATCGTGGACGCCTCTCTATGACGGTTGCAGCAGCATTTACAGGCCTCTTCGTGCTGGTCTGCCTGGCAGCGTGCACAAGTTCGCCAGAATCCACGGCCGCCGGTCGAAGTAATGAGGAATCAGTCATCTTCAGAGGTGTCTGTGACGGGTCTGCTGCGGTTAAGCTGGATGATGAAACGATCCTTGTGGCCTACGATGAATCAAATACCCTGTTTGCATTTGCTAAAACAGGGGGGTTGCCCGTTGCCAGCGTTGACCTGGCAGTGATGTTGAATCTAAAGACTGCTGACGAAATGGACATAGAAGCTGCCACAGTGTCCGACAAGCATATCTGGTGGACTGGCTCACATAGCCTGGATAAAAATGGAATTGATGCTCCTAACCGTCACATGTTATTTGCAACCAGTATCCCGTCTGCTGACCTTAGCGACCTGGTGCTTGTCAGCCAACCGGTGGATTTGATTGCAGTACTGCTGAAATCGGAAAAAGTGGCGAAAGTACTGGCGGATGATGCCCGCAACAGGCTTCCGAAAGAAGGCGGTATCAATATTGAGGGCCTGGTTGCAACTACCGACGGTGGTCTACTTGTGGGTTTCAGGTCGCCACTAAATGGATCAGATGGGGCCTCCGGAAATGCACTGGTAGTCAAGCTTTTTCCTGTACAGGGGACATTTGAAGTGCAGGAGGTAAACTTGCTTGATCTTGCTAACCGCGGTATTCGTGATTTCGTCCATTATGAAAACAGATACATGATTGTTGCAGGGCCCGTGGAATCAGGAGGAGAATTTGCGCTCTATATATGGGATGGACAAACCCAGCCTGAACAGACAATGAAACTGAATGATCTGAACGCTGAAGGGATACTGGATTTGGGCAGCCACTGGTTGACCCTGAGCGATGATGGCAAGGCGATACGTGCAGATAACGAAGCCAGGGATGGTTATAGAACGTGTGACAGGATATACAGCAATAACAGTTTAGGTGGAGACCACGCGAGCGTCTTCTTCCATGCTGAAAAGATTTTAAAGAAAAGGTAATTTACCTTTCGCCACAACGGCGCGCCTCCCACAATAAAATTTACAATGTGATATCAAGCTTGTTTTGGGGGCGACCCCTCACAACGAATATATTGCTATGTGTATGTCCAGGGAGCACTCGCAATCATTCATTATAAATAGATAAAGTCAATTAACTCATTCATCTTATTTAATTATAAAAATAAAGTGTCTTCGCTAACTATTACCTCAACACGAAAATGACTGTAAAAAGCTATCTGTCGAGGTATGTAAAATGTGTGAAGAAATTATTAAGAATCTGGGCCCACTGGCAGCACTGGCAGGCACCTGGGAAGGTGATGCAGGACTCGACTTTTCCAGAATTCACAGTGTAGAAAAGGAGAGGAAATGAAATACCGGGAAAGAGCAGTGCTAGAAGCAATGGGGCCGGTTAAAAATGGGCCTCAGGAATTGTTCGTCTGCGTTATTCAATGACGTGCTGGCGTCTGGGTGAGGAAGATGGCTTTCATGAAGAGCTTGGCTAAGGCTCTGGTATAAAGGCAATGAACAGGTAATACGATGCATCATGGTTCCTCGGGGAGTGTTGGTGAATGCGGGCGGTGATGCAAAAGTTGACAATAAAAGCTTTCACCTGTCGGCTGAGGTGGGATCGGAAACCTATGGCATATTGTCCAATAAATACCTCGATGAATCCTATAAAACAATGAAGTATTCAATTGATATCAGCATTAATGATGATGGCAGCTTTAGCTATGATCAGGATTCTCAGCTGTGGATTCCTGTTAAGGAAGCAATATTTCTCCATACTGATCAGAACACTTTGCACAAGGTTTGATTTTTAAAACCATCGTCATGTCGGAGTTCGCGGTGTGACGTGATCAATCTAGTCTAAACACGCCTCAAACACTCAGGGTTTTCCCCAATACACACAGAGAATGTGTTCGTATACCCTGACACTGATAAAAATAAAATAATAAATCGTAGAGGAGGAAAGTCCTCAAACAATAATAAAATCCTTCTATTCTGATACCGAGAAGAACTGGTACTCAATACGGGAGGCTGTCAGGGTTTGAGCCCATTAACAGGGCGATGAAGCTCGGCTTTCAGTGTGAGTGAAACTAGAAATTGCTTAGGGACTAAGACAGGATACTATGCTTGAATTAAGCACTATTCTCTGGATTTCCGTCTTCATGCAGTGCCTTGCAGTGATACTTGCATTACGGTTGATTCCTGAAACCGGAAGGGCGCTAGCCTGGATTTTCCTGTCGGTTGCCTTCCTGTTAATGGCTACACGACGAGCTTTAAGCTTATTGCATCAGGAAGGTTATTTCGAAAATAGCTGGCTACTCACATTTTCCACTGAGATTGTGGCGCTCATCATCTCCATATTTATTGTCACTGGCGTATACATGATTCGCCGCATTTTCGAACAACAAAAAAAAGATGCAACACAGCTAAATAAGTTATCACTTGCGATAGAACAGAACCCGGGGATTACTATCATCCTGGATACCGAGGGGAAAATCGAATACGTTAATCCTGCCTTTACCAGAACTACCGGCCACAAGCTGGATACAGTGCTGGGTAAAGATCCCGATATATTAAAATCTGAATACACTGACGAACTTACACTCAAACGACTATGGGACACCATAAAGGCTGGCGGTGTCTGGCGAGGGGTAGTTAGAAATCAGACTAAAGATGGTGGCTTGAGTTGGGAGAGGGCATGCATTTCTCCTGTAGTCTGTGAAAATGAAAAAATTACGCATTACGTTGCTGTGCTCGAAGACATTACAAAGGAGAAAGAGCAGACAGAAGCATTTGAATACATGGCCATGCACGATGCATTAACCAACTTACCCAATCGAACCTTGTTTTTTAGCCGCCTCGAGCAGGCTATCATTACGGCAAAAAGTGAGGAGAAATCTCTTGCAGTGATGTTGATGGACCTGGATGATTTTAAAGAAATTAATGATTCACTAGGACACCATGTCGGCGATCGTGTCCTGCGTGAAATCGGGGTTCGCCTGTGCGAGGTGATTCGTGGCGTTGATACTGTTGCGCGAATGGGGGGGGATGAGTTCCTCGTTCTCCTGCCATCAGCTGACGAGCAGCAATGCATCACTTTTATGAACCGTATTATACAAACATTGAAAAGACCGTTTGCGCTGGAAAACCTGAGTGTTGAACTTGGTGTCAGCATTGGCCTGTCACTATATCCAGAAGATGGTGATAATGCTGATCTGTTATTGCAGCATGCAGATGTTGCAATGTACTCCGCGAAGCAATCCGCAGAATCATATGTGCGTTATAACAAAACACTGGGTGAGGGCATACTGAATAGACTCGAACTGGCTAGCGATTTACGTGCTGCCATTGAAGAGAACCAGTTTCTATTACAGTACCAGCCGCTGTTAAATATAAAAACAGGTAACGCAGATAAAGTTGAGGTACTGCTACGCTGGCAACACCCCGAAAGAGGGTTGTTATATCCAGACGCCTTTATATCACTGGCAGAACAAACCGGCCATATGAGCAAAACCACTACGTGGGTAATTAATAACGCATTCCAGCAATTATCCAGATGGAAAACCGATGGCCTTGATCTCGGTATGTCCATCAACGTATCTGTGATTGATTTATTTGACCTGGGGTTACCAAAGTTAATAAAAAGAAATTCAACATATTTTGATGTTGAACCATATCGGATTACTCTGGAAATAACAGAGAGTGTCTTAATGATGTACACACAGAAAAGTTTTGATGTACTGACTACACTGCAAAATATTGGCGTGCAAATATCAATTGATGACTTTGGAACCGGTTATTCTTCGTTACAGCATTTAAAAGAACTACCGGTAGCTGAATTAAAAATTGATAAGTCTTTTGTCATGGATATGATCAATGACGAGGGTGACGCCATTATCGTTCGATCAACCATTGACCTTGCGCATAACCTTGGTCTATCTGTCGTTGCTGAAGGTATTGAAAGTCAGGATATTTTTGACATTCTGGAAATTCTGGGCTGTGATTATGGACAGGGATTTCACATAGCTAAACCCATGGGGGCAAAGCAGTTAGCTGCCTGGCTTGAATCGCCTTCGGAAATTTGTAAAAGAAAACGTGCATGAGGAGTAGATGCTTCCCGCCACAAGTTATTTGGGGAACAGGAAATTAAACAATACTTGTGAGTACCAGTTATTAGCGAATCGTGGTACCTCAACGTTGTAGTACGCGCCGACATCAATAGCCAGTGCTTTTTTACCACCAAGCTTGAAGAGACGACCAACACCGCCTCCAAGTGGTACAGTCCAGCGGTCCGCTCTATCGACTTCCCAATTGGCAGTTATTAACGGAGAACTTGTGAGATACCAACGATTCTTCAATTTGTAGTTAATAGCGATCTGCGCTGAAAAAACGTTTACATCTGCGGCATCACTATCACCTGCAAATGACCAGATGTTCTGCGCAATTCCCCCCAATATCCAGTTGCCACTATTTGTGAAAGCAACAATAGCCGGACCCGCTGACCATTTATCAGTACCAAATCGTGCTGCTGTGTGGGTAGGGAAAACCAGCGAGCCGCCGATACCTAGGGCCACCTTACCTTTTTTCTTAGACGTAATAAAACCCTGGTAGGTGATGTCACCCAGCCCGAACTTTCTACCTAAACCAAAAGAACCGGGATTACCTTGACCCCTGGTGAAATCTCCATCTACAAGTTCATCCTGCCCTTCTGTATAAACAATCGGCACGGTTACCCGATTAATCAAATTCCAGTCACCCATATTCACCGGGAAGACAGGTTTTACATTCAGGACATTAACTGTGGATTTGGAGGGCCCTGTGCCGAATAAGGTATTGTTCTCGAAAGGTACACTAATGACCGTGCTGAGGGGGTTCATCGATTCTTCGGCAAGACCCGCCTTTGGCTCAGCATAAACAGATCCTGCGATGAACCAGAATGATAGAAATATCATTAGAACTCGGTGTATTCCTAACATAATTTAATCTATCCGTTAGAAGCATAAGTTTATTGTAATAATAAAATTACCCGACGATCAGTATATCAATATTTGTCTATCGTGCCTGATGAATACTATCTTATCTGCCCCCCAGCGACCATCCTCTTTATATAGGTTTTAGATGTCCGCTTTATCTTGCGAGTTCAACTGATCGACGCAAAACTTTATTCTTATAAATAAAGAAGGAGTCGTTAATCAGGTGAAAAAAAATCCGGCTTAAGCCGGGTTCTCTATATACTGTTTAAGTTTGTGTTCGACTAAGGTTTGTACCAGATCGGTGATGTATAGGCGCGTTCCTGGTGAATCAATTTAGCATTCTTCGGAAGCTCTGCACCGAGACGCACCTTGTCATACACAATCCAGCGAGGAGTCGGTATCTCTATTATGCGGGCATAGTAGAAGGCGTTGTCCTTGCTGTTGAAATCCGGGTCGGTCCAGACAGTGGCCAACTCGGAAGCGCCGATAGTATTGCTCCAGTTTGCCGCTTCCAGGTCAACGGTATTACCAACTGAAGGAAGTTTACCTTTCGCGTCAGGTTTGCGATCACCCGACCAGCTTACGTCATAGACTTTTTCATGGGTCTTGCCTTCCTTGTCCATCCATCCCTTCACAATCTGTATACGATCGAGGTTGGCGCCGACAGGATCACGCAGAGCAAAGACCATGAAGGTCGGAGCTTTTTTGCCTTTGGGTGCTTTCTTTAGATCACCACCCATGGGTACGCCTTTTTCATAACCATGGAAAGCGGGTGCACGGCTACGCAGATCGTTGTCGGTAAAATCCCAGCCGCCGAAGAATCGAACCTTAATGCGCGGGCCAGTCGTGGCATAGGTTTCCTTGCGAGCCATCGCATCCCAGAGTGCTTCACGCGTATTATCGCTTGCCCACACCCCCTGGTAACCGGAAGCGACCAGAATATCGCCTGGTATTTCACCCAGTTTTGACTTGATGAAGGGGTGAGAGACGCGATCTTTCGAGGGTTCAACACTGGTGGATTTTCCGAAGAAGTTCTCCTCTTCAGCCGTTGACAAGCCTGTGTGGCTGTCAGTCGCACCCACCATACCGAACTTGTAGGGGTTGGTACCGAACTTTTTCTCCAGTTGCAGGCCGTTCTTCAAGGCCTCGCGTGCATATTCACGCTGCAGCATGTCTTCTGTCTTCAGTTCAGTCAGATCAAGATTGCCGACATCCCAGGTGCCGTAATCGGCAAACTCATCATTAGGTGAAAGCACCGGGTGCGTTTCACCATCACCTTTTATCTGTGTAACCTCGTACAGAGGTTCCCATTTGGCACGTAATTCGATGTAGTTTTTATCGACTTTACCGCCGGCATAGGTTATTTCCGTAGGGAACAGCCATCCGTTGGATAAATTACCATTATGGGATATTGCAAATGCCTGGCCACCGGTTTTTTTCTCATAGTCATCCAGCCATTTGTAGAGATCCAGCGGATTGGTGGTGCCGACTGGCGGCTGTGTGGTCAGGGGAACAACCTGCTTCGCACGCTCAGCGCTGTCGCGAAGTATAACGTTGCGGTGCAAATTGAAACCTTTAGGCACTGAGGTCCATTCGAAACCGATCAGTGTGGTGAAATTTCCCGGGTCATTAAATTGATCAGCCGTATCGGCAATCTCATACCAGAGGTCATTGTAGACTTTTGAACCCGGAGAGTAGTCCGCGACAAGTTTCTCTGGAACAGTCATCTGCGAGAAGTTTGTGATCAGGTCGAATGCTGCTTCCCCTGCTGCCTTGCCTCCCTTTTTAAATCCTTCATGCCATTCTTTACCTTTAGGGTCTTCCAGAATATTAGGCGCGCCTTGCTGGATATCCGTGGCAATGCCCATCATGTCGGAGTGGTCTGTTATCACCAGCCAGTCTAGCGGCCGGCCCAGCTTTGCTTTCACGCCTGACGATGAAGTAATTTCTTCACCGCGAGCAAAACGATAGGCATCCTCATGGGTCAGAATATTGCCGAACAGCCCCGCGTCGAGTGAAAGACCGGTATGCAGATGCGTCTCCCCTCTGTAAACATTGCTCGGAAAGGAACGCTGTGCGTATGGCGAGTCACCTTTGCCGGGATACAAACTCTTGACCAGCATATCAGGCGTAGGGGTTCCGGTGTCTAACGCCATAGCCAGGCCGGGTAGTAAGAGTGTGCTGAGTGAAATGACTAATGGTTTTAATGTTTTCATTTTTATTCTCCTGGGATTCTGTAGTCTGTTTTATATCATAATCTCGATGCTGTTCATTTAATTTACTCCTTTATAAGCCTTTATATTCGTAGAATGCGACAGCGAGCCTTCGTCTTGCCGCAAACGCGTCCTTTACTTTATGCCAGCGACTATTACTTAAGTAGCTCAATATCATTCAGCACAAAGCTGCCATAGAGAATGGCAGGCTTGGGGCCATAGAAGCGGGCCAGTAGGAAGAAGCGCCGCTTGGGATCGGTGGGAAGCAAGTTGCTTACCTTGCCAAATGGGGCTTTAGGGCCAAAATAGACATCCACTGAACCGTCTGCGTTTTTTTACGTTTTTCATGTTCGAGTCGATGCTGCTCGGCTCGAGGTCGTAGGTGGTGATGGCCCATGAATCACGCGCCGGTACGCTGCCCGGCACGACCAGATTGTAGTTCTTGCTACCATCCAGCCACAGCAGGTTCTAGTGTAACCTGATTATTGCGGGTCCGTTACGACCGTATAAACGACATTACCACCCTGCATCGCAGGTTTGTACCAGTTTCCGCCACAGGTGAAATACGACGAATTATTGATCGTCGTTGAGTTACAGCCGGATGGCAGGCTGGGCAGTGTGGATCCTACTGGCAATGATGCCGGTTGCTCAACGACAGTGACCGGCTGTTGAACCACGGTAACGGGTTGGCTAGCAACCACAGCAGTCGTTGCTACCGCGGCCGTGGTGGCGGCACTGGTTGCGTATATTGAACGACGAGTAGACCGTCTTGCTACGCCTCCAACACTAACCGGTGTCAATGGACGACCGACGCGGGCTTCTGCTTCAGTGAAATATGATTCTGGCCAATTAGTAGGATTAACCAGCAGTAATGTGGCACCGAAGACCAGCAATGCGAATGCACTCTTTGAAAGGTATCTCATGTTTTTTCCCCCGGTTATTTGATGATTTCAATTGCTTCGGCGTCTGCCGGTGGCTGGAATTCAAATTGTTTATCGGTAAGCTTCGTGTTTGTCTTCCATTTTGTGAATGTCATGGAGTACTGTGGTGCAAGAGGAATATCGCGGTCTGTTAATACGTATTTGCATATCATGGGGTCGCCTTCTGCGCGAATCCACAGTTGCCAGTCCATGTCAGGCAGGATGCCGGCGATGTGGTGACAGCTGCTGCCGTTGACATTGCCAGTTCCGACATAGATTACCTTGCTGGCTTTTCCCACCAGCAGTTCATAGGGCTGTCCGCTGAACAACTCACTGCCCGGCTGAAGAATGCTGTATTCGGCGTTTAAATGCGTTAATGCCTCCTTTAAAGTACCCGGTGCATCTACTTGAGCATAGACATTCACATCTTCATCAAAGGCAGTGAAGGTGTTCTTATTCAGGTAAGTACGGGTGTTTCGATAGTCCGAATTAGTCGTGACAGATAACTGCGGCGGTTGACGACGCATAAGCATTTTTATAGTCCCGCCGAATTGCAGCTTGTGAGTATCATTGAAGACCTCATCTTCAGTGATAACGGCTTCGATAGCTACAGTATCCTGAGTTTGCATGTAGTTCTGAAGCTTTTTAAGTATTTTTTCCGCCTCGGGATCTACAGTAGGCTGGCTAAATGCCAACGGCGAGAAAGCCATTAATATTGTTGTTGCTATAAGACATATTAATATTTGCATGAAAACTCCCATATTTTGCAGCGATGGTGACTTTCTATAGAGTATCACCCAATTTTCTGATCATATAAACTAGTTTCGACTGCTCCGAGAGGCATTTAGATGCTCCACTTCCGGTTTTTGAAAAATGTGCCGGTGAGGAATATTTATCTTTTGTTACCGATTTTTTATTTAAGATTGATGGCAATGAAGCAATGCTTGAAGTTGATGAACCATGATTCTGGTTAATTGCTGATAGAACTCAATAGTTTTGCCGCATCACTTCCTCTATAGCTGCTGCTCCGGCACGATTTTCAGGAACCAGGCAGAGAACCGACGCCACCAGTCTGTCAGCGGCTCTGTGGTTTCAACTACATCGTGACCATCGATATTTGCGTGCCAGCTTATGTTGCCACTGTCATCCAGTTGCAGGCGGTATGCGATCATGGGTATATGGGCCAGAACATTATCCGTCATTCCTGACACCAGCTGCTCCGATTCAATCAGCAGACCCATTTCAGTGTTGATGTCGATGGAGCGTGGATCAAGGTTTAAAGAACCGACGAAAACCTGTCGGCGATCGATCAGGATGCCCTTGGTATGCAATGTTAGGGGTTCCGTTAGCGTGGTGCTGTCACTCTCAACGGTGATGACTGACGCATTGGCCCGTGCTTCCCAGAGCTCAACACCGGCTTTTAGCAGATCTTTTCGATAGGATGAGTAGGCTGAGTGCACAGCGGTGTGGTTGTTGCTGGCTAGCGAGTTGGTCAGCAGCACTATTTTCACTCCCTTATCGCGTAGCCCCTTGATGAACTCGATACCACTTTTGCCGGGGATGAAATAGGGCGTTAGTAATATAATTTCCTGCTTTGCCTCACTAAGAACTTGTGCAATTTCCGTTGCGACAATTTGATGTTCGTCTGAAATTTCTGCTGTTAGTTTGCTTGGGTCATCGACGATCATCCGCGCTTCAGCCATATACGGATCCAGTTCGTCGGCGGAAAACTGACGCATAAGTGGAGAATTTATGGCGTCTGCATAAATGGAGTCGCCGGCCTTTTCCATCAGCATTTTGACAGTCTTTTTATCCTGTTCGAGTAGTTGTTGATCAGGCTTGCCAGAAATCGCCTCCATCGGAACTGCGAGCTCGTTATTCCAGTAGGTGTCGAATGAATCTGAAATATCTCTTACGATGGGCCCGGTAGCAAACATGTCGAAATCGATAAATTCACCGGTGGTTTCCAGTTGAAAATATTCGACAGCGATATTGCGCCCGCCAACTATTGCCGCCTGGTTATCAACGATGAACGACTTGTTGTGCATGCGGCGATTGGTCAGGCTGAAATGTCCGATATAATTAAATAGATATAGACCCTTGCGGGATATAGGGTTAAAAATACGCACCTCTATATTCGGATGTGCGTTCATAAATGAAAAATAGCCATCATCCACCGTCGTGAAAATATCATCCAGCAATAAGCGGACACGAACTCCGCGATCCGCTGCTTCCATCAATTTTTCGGTAAAGACCAGCCCCGCGTTGTCGGGCTTCATCAGGAAATACTGGACATCGATGCTCCGTTCAGCCCGTTTCATCAAGACAAGACGTGCGCCAAACGCATCCTTTCCTTTAGAAAGCGAATAAAAACCGTTTCCCTGTAACTGCCCGTCACGCCATGTGGCACTTTCACGGGCCAGATAGGTATCAGCGGTATCGGTAAGCGCCGTGGTGGGCGTTTTTGGATGGTCAAGCGGCATGCTGACACAGCCGCTAACCGTCAGCAGCAGGAGTAGTACCACAATCAGGTTACGGGTTTGGTACATAAGCATTATCCAGTGGTGTCGTCTCTAGAACGACTTGCCCAGGAAGTATATAGATAGGGTATCGCTCTAAGAACGAATAGTGCGGCAGCAACAAACCCACCATACAATACAAATATATTGGTCGACTCTGGCATGGCGTTGATCAGAACCAGATTTACAAAGCATGCAAGCAATGACAGATTCAGGAGAAATGATTTAGTTTTTCCGCTCGAGACAGCGCCCCCGCTATTTTTAAAATGATGATTAAGTGACCATATATCATAGAGCAATACGCTGATAAGCATTAGCCCTGCGATCAACAGGAAAACTATCGAAGGGAAAGTTGTTTGCACAGCGAAAATCACACCCACTGCAATCCAGAAAAGTAGCTTGTCTACCAGTGGATCGACAAATTCACCAAAGCGAGAAATCGAATTGGTCTTGCGAGCAACATAGCCATCCAGTGCGTCGCCAGCGATAGCAAGCGTAATCATGATTCCACCAATTGCGACATTGTATTGTGCAAAAAAGTCAGCTGAGCCAGCAAAAACAGGATTAAAAATATTTCCTGCATTAATAACCCCTAACGCATGTAATGCGCCAATAACGCCAAGTACCAACCTGAAAATGGTTATAACATTCGGCCAGGTCCATACATTCCAATAGGTATTATTTTTATTCATTTATAAAAAATCTCTAAAAATACTGCGAGTAAAGCATAGGGGGCATTATAGACCTGTTTGTCGTTGGGGTTAGGCTCGATTGAAACTCGAAAGAGCATTTCAGTCGAGCCTGCCCCCAATGGTGTTAATCCCAATGGTGTTACAATATATTGACAAGTCATGATTTGTCAATTATCTTGTCAGTATGAGTACTGTCAAAATCAGTTCCAAAGTCGAGTCCGCAGTGTGGGAAGAACTTAAGGCACTTGCAAAAGAATCACACCAGAATGTCTCCGGCTTACTCACTGAGGCAATCAGTGACTACCTGCGCCGGCGGCGGGTTCGGCCTGTCGTGCTGGATCATCTTGCAGAATCCATGAATGAAAACGAAGAGTTGGGAAAACTGCTTGCCAAATAATGTTGTCCAGTTCCTTAGTGTTGATGAGGTATTGGAAACACACACAGCCTTGATTGATCGCTTTGGTGGTGCTGATGGTCTGCGAGACAAAGGCTTACTGGAAAGTGCACTCTATCGACCGCAATCGGGTTATTACTCAGATTTGGTGGAAATGGCTGCGGCCATGTTTGAGTCACTGATGAACAATCATCCATTTATTGATGGCAACAAGCGTGTTGCGTTTTTTTCTAGTGATGTTTTTTTGCGTTTGAACGGCTATAAAGTTGTCGTCGATCCTAAAGTTGCATACAAATTCCTTATGGAATTATTTGCATCGAATACCTGTGATTTGGAGCACCTTAGGCCCTGGATGAGGACGGTTGTTATCAAAAAGCAGGTGTAGGATGCAGCAACAGAGCCTGTCATTCAGAAAATACTGGCGTATATAATCAACCCGGACAGGATTAAAGTAACGGTGGCAGGTGTCCCGTCTTTCCACGTATCAAAGTTTTTCTTTGCCATATTCGAGATAGGTCAAAATCGACTATCTTAGACATGAAAATATATTATGCCGCAGGTTGGTGCTGAGGCACGAAATCCAACAGCATAGTATCAGCATAAAACTGGCCAATACGGTGATTGCAATGGCCCACCGTCTTGCTGGTGGAGGTGTGCATATACTCAGTTATTATTTACGTTGAGTTATGGTGAACTCTATATTTTAGTGAGTAAACAATAATAATTATCCTTATTTTTGTTTCCCGGCAGATCGAGAATATGAATTACTGAAATTGGCAAAAAAAGTGCGTATATTCTGCCTACAGTATATCTATATCATATCTATATCATTTCACTAATAGACAAAAACAGATCAATAAAACTGAAGCATATGAAGCCCTGGTTAAGAAAAACAATAATCTTTCTGGTTCTGTTCGAGATATTTTATCTCGGACTGATAAACCTGGCGCTCAGCCTGCCGGTCACGCAAACGCTGATTAACCAGATCAAACCCGACAAGTTTGCCGTTTCCTGGGAAAAGGCCTGGAGCTGGTATCCCTTCCGCGTACATGCCACTGGTGTTTCGGCTAATGGCCAGAGCAGGGGACAGCAATGGCAGGTAGATGCCCCAGAGGCCTCGGCGTCAATATCGCTAATCCCCCTGATTTGGAAAACAGTCAGCCTGTCCGGTGCAGAGGCAACGGATGTGGTGTTCTATTTACGTCCGAGACCGCGTGTTGATAAAGATCACTCAAAAATTCGACCATATTTTGCACCAATCAAAAATCGCCAGCTTGAAACTGAGCCGGCACCGGAGGTGGCAAAGAAAAAAGGCAGGGCATGGGATATTTCTGTTGATGGGATTCATGCCAGTGGTCATCACAAAGTCTGGGTGTACCAGTTTCAGGCAGTTTTAAGTGGAGAGCTGGCAGCCGACATAAACTTTCAAACTCGTGGCGGGCCCTTTTCACTTGAGAATGGCGAGCTTGATGTTGATATTGATGCAATTGTAGTAAATGGTGATCGTGAAATTGTCAGGGATGGCAAGATAAAAGGCATGCTCGCTTTTGCACCATTTGTACCAAAAGAAAACAAGGGTATTAAAGTTCTCGAATTCCTGTCCCTGGATGCTGATATCAGGACTGAAACGGAGAGTCTGAAGTTTTTGAATTCTTATCTTACAGGATTCCATGGCATGGAAGTATCTGGCCGGGGAATCATTGATGGCCGCCTGAATTACCACAATAGAAAACTGAAAGCAGGCAACAAAATACTTATTTCTGCTAATCAACTGGCGGTTGACCTGTTGGATTATCGTGCGCAGGGTGAGGGCGAAATCAGTCTTGAAGTGAGTGAGACTGAGCCGGAAGTACTGGCCTTTGAGATCAAGTTCAGTGAGCTGGATGGTCTGGATAACGAGAGTAAAGAAGTGCTGGTTACAGGTGATGGTCTTTCTTTTTCTGGCAGGGGTAGAACTCAAATCATTGCTGCTGATAGTGAGGAAAGCATAGCCAGTTGGCTGGCAATCAACGTACCGTCAATAAAAGTTCCTGATCTGGCTTTGTACCAGCGTTTTCTTCCAGAAGGCTGGTCACTAAAACTACTTGGTGGTGAGGGTGAGTTAGAGGCCAGAGCGGAATTAACTCGGTTTGGATTTAGCGGGCTTTCTCACCTGAGTTCGAAGGCAGCCGATATTGGTGTAAAAGATTTTCAGTTTTCCTCAGATCTCGATATGAAATTGAATATTGATGCGCCTAAACTGGCAGATACAGGCATTGATGTTTCTGGTACGTATGTTCACATTAATAATGCCAGATTAAGTAGTGAAGTGGTTACCAGCGCCGAACCGTGGACAGCCTCTATTGATATTGAAGAAGGCAGGGTGAAGCTGATTCTACCTGAAGGTGTTAGTAAAGAGGCCCACTTAGACGAACTGCTTGCTGGCATTAAGGGACATGAAATTCTACCCATGCTCGATTCTGACAGTGAGCAATTAAAGGTTCATGGTGTAATCTCTGACCTGCGCTGGCTGAGCGTTTTAATGAAAAATAAATTTAATCTGGCAATCCGGGGGGCTGGTGATATTACAGCTGACCTGGTGCTTGACTCGGGCTGGCCAGCACCAGGTACTGAGCTTAACATTAAGCCACAGAAGTTGATCGTTGAAGTGCTGGATTATGTTGCTACCGGTAGCGGTAAAGGCCATCTTAGGCTTGCTGTTGAGAAGGGTGGTGAAAGCCCGGATGTTAGCCTTGATATAAAGATGATAAATGCTTCATTCAAAAGCAAAGGCGATGAACAGGCCTTCGTAGAAAATACCGATGTTTTGTTGCAGGCAACAGGTCGGAATATGAGTTATGACGGTGCCGGTAAAGATGTTGATTTACATCTGCAGATTCCGTCAGCGCAGGTAAAAGATTTGTCTGTTTACAATTCGTATTTACCCCCGGACTCACCCGTACAGATTGTAGATGGGCAGGCAGAACTGACCGCTGATGTATTGCTAAAACCTGAATCGGCCGAAGGCTTTGTTAAGCTGGTTTCAACCGGTATGCATGCTGTGGCAGACAAGCAGGCACTTGAAGCGGATATGAACGTCGATATCAGGCTAGTTGGCGGTGTGCCACAGAATATGGATTTTGACATAGCCGGTTCAACTTTAGTAATTAACAATGTGAAAGTGACAGGTAATGAAAAAGGTTTTAGTGATGATAACTGGGGTATACAGCTGGCACTGAACAAGGCGCGTGCAGTATGGAGAAAACCTGTGAAACTTGATCTTGAAGCTGACCTGGAAATGACGGATTCAAGACCCTTTGTAGCTATGATGGCGAATAAAAAAGGTAAAGAAGGCTGGTTAGGTAAAGCTATGACAATTGATGATGTGAATGGCAAGGTAAATATGCACATGAAGGATCAAACAATAGTTATACCTTATGCTTTTGCCGGCAGTGAGAAGATTGATGTTGGTGCTAAAGGCATCATTACACTGGACAGGAATGACGGTGTCCTTTATGCGCGCTTCAAGAAATTGCATGGCTTACTTAAGATCAGTAATGGTAAACGGAATCTGGATATATTGAAGGCGAGGGAGAAGTTTGATACGTATGTGCCGAGTGAAAGTAAATTAAAGCTGATAAAATGATGTTTTAGGTTTTACGTATTACGAATTACGTAAAAACTGTAAACCGTAAATCAAAAGAATCTATGTCATTAATAGCATGCCATGAATGTGACCTTTTGCAGCAGCGCATATGCCTGCCGGAAAAAAGTAAGGCACAATGTGGTCGCTGCGGTGCGGTGCTCTATCGAAATATTCCTGATAGCATCGACCGGACTATCGCCCTGTCTATTGCGGGGCTGGTACTTTTTGTCTGTGCCAACTTTTTTCCATTTCTGGCTTTTGAAGTATCCGGGCAGGGTGTTCAGGCAACCTTGATATCCGGAGCAGTTGCGCTACATAAGCAGGGTATGTGGGAAGTGGCCGGTTTAGTGATCCTTACCTGTGTCGCGGCTCCATTGGCACAACTGCTGCTTATGTTATATATATTTATCCCGCTCAAGTTCAACCGGTTGCCATATGCCACTGCGAAGGCTTTTCGTCTCTTACGTGAGATGCAAAGCTGGAATATGATAGAAGTGTTCATGGTCGGCATACTGGTCGCACTGGTTAAGTTGACCAAGATGGCCATCATCGTACCCGGTCTTGCACTGTGGTCATTTATGGGGCTGATAGTTGTACTCACTGCTGCCGCGGCTGCGATTGACCCGGAACTGGTGTGGGACAGGGTTGATAATAAAATTGAATAATCCAGCGCAGCATATAACGGCTATGGATGCAGGATTGATTAGTTGCCACAGCTGCAACCTGCTAACTGACAGCACAGGCAGAAGTCATGAGGAGTTAGAATGCCCGCGTTGCGGGGCGAGGCTGCATAGCCGTAAAACAAACAGCCTTGCCAGAACCTGGGCATTGGTGATTACTGCTTTTATTTTATACGTGCCGGCGATGGTATTGCCAATCACCCGGGTGACCAGCCTTGGTCAAGTTCAGACGGATACAATCATGAGTGGAGTGATGCTCTTCATTCAGACGGGCAGTTGGGAGATTGCACTGGTTATTTTTGTTGCCAGTATTGTCGTGCCGATGATGAAGCTTCTTATTCTGGTTTACCTGCTGATTTCTGTTCAACAAAAGTCTGACATGCGCCCAAATGACAGAGCCAAATTATACCGCTTAACGGAATTTGTCGGGCGCTGGTCTATGGTGGATATTTATGTAGTGGCTATACTGGTTGCGCTGGTTAATCTGGGTGTTATTGCCGATATCGATGCAGGCCCCGCTGCATTTTATTTTGCGGCGGTAGTCATTATTACCATATTTGCTGCGCGGACATTTGATTCGCGTTTGATCTGGGATGAGTTTAATAGAGATGCTTCTAAAGATAATAATGAGGAAAGTTAGTGTCTAAAGAAAAACGAACTATGTATGAAAATATTCCTGCCGCGGTGGTAAAGAAGAAAAAGTCGATTTCTGTTATTTGGCTGATTCCATTGATTGCTGTTTCGATTGGCGCCTGGCTGACATACAAGGCTCTTATTGAAAAGGGGCCAACAGTCACTATTATTTTTGATTCGGCAGAAGGTTTGACTGCAGGCAAAACAAAAATTAAATACAAGGACGTTGAAGTCGGCCTGGTTGAAGAAATTCGTTTTGGTAAGGAGCTGGCCAATGTCATAATTACCGCAAACCTGACCCCTGAAATGAGACCTTATCTCACGGAGAGTACAAAATTCTGGGTTGTCCGTGCCCGCTTGTCTGGTGGTAAGGTGTCCGGTCTGGGCACCTTGTTATCCGGCGCATATATCAGTCTCACTCCTGGTGCACCAGGTAAAAAAACTCGTGAATTTATCGGTCTTGAAGAACACCCGCCGCTGGTGATCGATATTCCCGGTACGCGATACGTGCTCACTTCGCCGACGCTCTCTTCGCTGGATGTAGGGACATCAATTTTTTATCGAAAACTTAGAGTCGGTGAGGTGATTGATTACCAGCTAACAGAAAAAGGAGATGGTCTGGAGATAGAAGTATTTATCAAGGCACCATACGATAAGCACGTGCTCGAAAATACACGTTTCTGGAATATAAGTGGTATCGACGTGGAAATGAGGACAGATGGAGTCCAAATAAAAACAGAGTCGCTCAGTTCGATATTGCTCGGCGGCATAGCCTACGGAAGTGCTGATAGCCTTGGGAAAAAATCTGTTGCAAAAGAGGGGAAGAAATTCGAATTATTTGCAACTGAAACGAAGGCTTTTGAAAAAAGTTATAGCCGAAAAGAACAGTACTTGTTGTACGTAGAAGGTTCCGCCCGTGGACTGGTAGTAGGTTCGCCTGTCACCTTCTTTGGTATCCATGCAGGCAAGGTTATCGACATGCAACTGGAATATGATTTGAGCGATGACACTTTTAAAATACCTGTCCTGATCGAAATGGAGCCCGACCGCCTGACCATTGTTGGGCAGGAGCCGGGTAAGAAACTTCCTACTGTAGAGGGTCTCGTCGGTCGTGGTTTACGCGCACAGTTAAAGTCAGGGAGTCTGTTAACCGGGCAATTACTGATTGATTTTGAAATGCACCCTGAAGCAGATATTGCTGAAGTATATTATGAAGAGGGTATTGCCGTATTGCCTACAGTACCGACTTCGCTGGCAGCAATAAAAAGCAGCTTGCAGGGTTTAATGCATAAAATAGAAAAAATGCCGCTAGAAGAAATTGGGCATAATCTCAATGGTGTGCTTGAGGGTGTCAATAAACTGGCTAATTCCGGTGAATTGAGCAATACGCTGAAAAACCTGAACGAGGCTTCTGCGCAATTGAAAGCGACACTCGCGACAGCAGATGATGTTGTTGCTGGTTTTGATGAAAGTTCAGCAGCCTACCAGGATATTCGTAAAACCATGAATGAACTCTCTGCTGCCGCACGTTCCCTACGGCTGATGATGGATTACCTCGAGAGGCACCCCGACGCATTAATCAAAGGTAAATAATATGAATATAACAAAAGCACAGATTGTTTTTGCTGTTGCGCTGGTTCTCAGCATGACGGCCTGCAGCAAGACCCCTGCGGCCCGTTTTTATACATTGAGTCCAATGGCAGCAGAGAGTAGGGATAGCCAAAGCAGTATTTCTAATAAGCAAATTATAAGCGTAGGTCCAGTTAAAGTGGCTGCGTATCTGGATCGTTCAGAGATTGTGACGCGCAGCAATCCAACACATGTTGAACTCGCTGGTTTTGACCGTTGGGCTGAACCGTTTGAAGAGATTGTCGCCAGTACTCTGGCAGATAATATTTCTTCTCTGCTGCCATCCGTCATAGCGATTACTGATGTCTGGCCTGAGGCTAAAATTAATTACCAGCTACTAGTGAAAATAAAGAAATTTGAAAGCGATAAGGATGGCAATATACACCTCGATGCCGGCTGGGGAATTCTTCAGCACTCGACTAAAAAAATGGGTACTGTTTTTGAATCAAATATCATAAAACCTGGTAGTCCTGGAAACTTTGATGAAATTACAATAAATATGAGTCTGGCTTTAGCTGAATTGAGTAGGGAAGTTGTTGCAGAACTGAAGAATCTAGGCATGGAATAAGCTGGCATTAATCCACTAATAAACACTGGAAAAAACATGAATAAGCCTGAAATAAATTTTACTGATGAAAGAGTTACCCGGTTAACCATAGATACACTGCTTAGAGTTGGCATTCTGGCAGCCCTGCTGATCTGGTGTTTTAATATTATTTCGCCATTCCTGTATCCAATTATCTGGGGCATCATTATTGCGGTGGCAAGTTATGGCAGTTACCAGAAATTAAGTACGAGAATCGGTAATCGTCCAGTACTGGCAGCTGTACTCGTTTCAATAATTTTGCTTGCTGTACTCATTGTTCCAGTTGTCCTGTTGACGGAAAGCATGGCCGTTGGAATTAATGTCCTGGCTGACGAAGCAAAGCAGGGAACACTGAAAATTCCACCCCCCCCGGAAGCCGTTGCCGGCTGGCCATTGATTGGCGAATCACTGCATGCAATATGGCTCAAGGCATCAGTAAATATAGAAGCCGTACTGAAGCAATTCGCTCCCCAGATAAAGTCAATGGGAAGCTGGCTGCTCTCTGCTGCAGCCGATGTGGGTTTCGGGGTTTTACAATTTGTACTGTCGATATTTATTGCCGGAATCCTACTGGCAAATGCCGGGGCATCGAAACGCTCAGCTGTATCATTTACTACGCGGCTGGCAGGTGACAAAGGTATTAAGTATGTTGAGATTGCAGCTAAAACAGTAAATGGTGTAACACGCGGTATTTTGGGAGTTGCTATCATTCAGGGTGTGCTAGCTGGATTGGGTTTTCTTGTTGCGGGCATACCCGGCGCAGGTTTATGGGCCTTCGTTGCGATGTTCCTGGCTATAATACAGATTGGACTTTTGCCTGTAACACTGCCTGCCATACTCTATGTGTTTTCTACGGCCGAACCCGTGACAGCAGTTATCTTCCTGATCTGGAACCTCATCATCAGCACCATGGATAACATTCTCAAGCCATTATTGATGGGAAAAGGCGCCGCGGTCCCTATCCCAATCATTTTTCTGGGTGCAATTGGCGGTTTTATCGCTTCCGGTATACTCGGTTTATTTACCGGTGCAATCATACTTTCCATCGGTTATAGCCTGTACTTGAATTGGGTTAATGAAGGGCCTGATGGAGAAGATGAAGCTACAGGCGATCTTGAACATGTAAAAGCTGAGTAACGAGAGTCTACTGATAAGTATGGGTACATTCATTCGACGTTTATTCAAAACGATACTGGCCCTTATTGTCATTATCATAGTCGCTTTAACGATACTGGTATTTGCAGGCGTTACCCTTGATCTGAGCAAATTCCGTGGCGCGGTTGAAGCCTCTATTGAGGCTGCACTTGACCGGGAGATAGATATCGATGGCCCGGTATATCTTGAGTTCTCCAACTGGCCTGCAATTGATATTGAAGATGTGAAACTGGCCAATGTGGAAGGTGCCAGTACAGCCAATATGTTAGAAGCAGGTATGGTCAGGTTGCAAATTGGTTTGTTTCCAATCCTTAAAGGTGAAATAGATATCGCTGAGATCACTCTTGAAGATGTTTACTTGAATCTGGAAACAGACACTGAGGGCATGGGGAACTGGGTGTTTAAAAATAAGAAAGACAATGCTAAAGATGTGGAGGCTGTTGACGAAACTGTCACTTCTATTGGTGAAGTGGCATCAGAAAAGAAAAAACTTATCTCTTTTACTGGCTTGCATGAGATAAGCTTAAAGAATATTTCAGTCAATTACCTGGATAAAACTCTGAATAAAGTAGTGGATTTTCAGCTCGATTCACTTGTTGGTGAAGCTAGCGGTGATACTCAAATGAAGATGGTGATGTCCGGGCATGTGCAGGACAAGACCTATGACCTTAATTTTCTTGGTGGCTCAGTTGACGAGTTGTTCAACAGGCATAAACCCTGGGCATTTACACTAAACGGAGAAGTCATAAACAGGGAAGTGGCTGCCAATGGTGACATGCGGCTACGTGACAACAGTCCAGAAATGAATCTTGCTTTAGCTATCAAGCAGGTGGATGTAGGTGCCGTGCTGGAAGCACTGGGTCTGGTTGAAGGGATGCAGGCCTCGTTGGGAGACATGGCAATAGAAGTGTCTGTCAATGGCAACAGCCTGAAAGAAATACTGGAAAACTCGACAATGTTGTTTAAGGTCAATGACGCCGACTGGAAAGTGACCGTGCCAAATTCCTCAGCAGTTTTAGAAATAACAGATATTTCAGGTGATGTGCTGGTTGAAAAAGGCAATGCCGTGACCATGGAAATGGATGGCAAGCTTAAAGGTATCCCAATTAAGTTGCTGGTGACAGGTGCGCCGATGGTTGATTATGTGAGCAAGCCGGATTCCATTCCCTTAACGATAGATGCAGCATTACTGGATAGCCGTATCAGTTTTGCCAGCACCGTCAAATTACCGATGACGGATAGAAATATGAGTATGTCGCTCAAATTCACTAGCAAAAGACTGGATAGATTGAACAAGTTATTGAATCTTGATTTGCCTGCTATGGGGCCGGTATCACTGACATCAAAGCTGACTATCAACAGGGCTGGATATGACATGCCAGCACTTGACCTTGTTGTCGGGAAAAGCGATCTGAAAGGTAAATTTAACCTTGATACATCCAGCGCCAGACCTGACCTGAATATTGAGTTGATCTCTAATCATATACGCCTGGAAGATTTTGATTCATTGAGATCAAATGAAGAGAAAGAACAGCGCAAGAATAAAGATAAAGGAGCTGATGAGGCCAAAGATGATGCTGGCGATAAAGCTGAAGAAAAGACTGATGAATCTGATGACACAAAGTCGCTAATGTCTTTTGAAGTCTTGAATGCACTAAACGCAAACATCAAAGTAGAGGCGAAAAAAGTTACTGCGGAAACTGATAGTCTTGGTGCTGCGCTGCTCAAGGTTTCGTTAAAAGATGCCCGCCTTGCTGTTGAACCATTACGAGTAGAAGTGCCGGCTGGGAAGATGCAGTTAGAAATTGACTACACACTAACACCTGCGAGTGCTGCATTGAATGTGAAGGGTGACATTGAAGAGTTTAATATCACTACACTAGTACGACGAACAAAACCAGAATCAGATATGGGCGGATTGTTCACCCTTGATGTTGATTTGCATTCCATAGCACCAGATCCTCAAAGCATAATGAAATATGCGAATGGCAAGATTGATTTTGCCCTGGTTCCGAAGAACTTCTCTTCCGGGGTAATTGATTTGTGGGCGGTAAATCTACTCGCTGCCATCATGGACAAATCAACCGAGAGAGACGAATCAGTTATAAATTGTGTTGTTGTTCGTTTCGGTATTAAAGATGGTGTTATGGAAGAAAAGGCGATCTACCTTGATACCACCAATATGCGAATAGCAGGTAAGGCTGAAATAAATTTTGTTGAGGAAGAAATAGATATAAAACTTGCGCCAAAAGCAAAGAACCCGGAGTTCTTCAATGTGGCTGTTCCAATAAAGTTAAAAGGTAGCTTTGAAGATTTTGGTATCAAGATAGGCATTTTCCGTATGGCTGGGCAGATTGTATCATTTGTCACCAGTCCTGTTCATGTCCCAGTCCGTCGGGTATTTACTGAGGAAGAACCGGCGGATGGTGTGGAGGCCTGCAAAATAGCCTGGACTCGTACAGCTGGCAAAGAAAAAGGTTCACAAGTTGAAAAATCTTTAAAAAAATAAAAGTAAAAAAGCAATAAAGGATGTGATTAATTAGTATTCTTCATCAAACAGTTAAGAGTGATAAGAGCTATGTCTAAATACAGGATAATTAAGATAGCGTTAGTTCTACTTTTCCTTGCCGCCAGTGGTTGTGCTTCATTGCCAGATAATACGGGCAAACTGGAATCACAGGCCTTCGACCAGCCTCAATCAACAGCGCTAGGTGAGAAATATGCAGGGCGTGCAAAAAAGCATCCTGCCGGCCAGTCCGGCTACCACCTGTTGTCAAATGGCCTTGATGCCTTCGTTGCGCGGGCAGCACTGGCGCAGATTGCAGAAAAATCCATTGATTCACAGTACTACATGGTACACGGTGATCTTGTCGGCTTGCTCTACATGGATCAGTTGTTAAAGGCAGCTGACAGGGGCGTTAAAGTTCGTTTCCTGCTCGATGATATGGATGAAGGCGGGCGTGATTTCAGTCTGGCCAAGTTTGATTTTCACCCGAATATTGAAGTGCGGATATTCAACCCCTTTGGCCGCAATACCGGCAAGACTGTACAGTTTATGACGGGCTTTGGTAAACAGACTCGCCGCGCTCATAACAAGTCTTTTACCGTAGATAATATTGCCACCATCCTTGGCGGAAGGAATATCGGGGATGAATATTTCGACGCGGATGGCACCATGGATTTTGCCGATCTGGATGTGCTGGGTATCGGTCCTGTAGCGCAGCATGTTTCTCTATCATTCGATCAATACTGGAATCATCAGCTTAGTTATCCGATTAGTTTATTGCTCAAGGATTCTCCTACGGAAGAAGACTACCGCCAGGGCAGGGCAAAGCTGGATAAGTATATTGCAGAGCAGTCTGAATCTTTATATATAAAAAACCTGCGTGACTCAGCTTTTGCCCATAGCGTGAGAAATAAGAACGTAGAATACCTGTGGGCAGATGACAGGGTCTATGCTGATCCACCTGATAAATTACTGGAAAAGACCGGTGATGCGGCATACCAGATGTGGACAGATTTGAAGCCAACAATGGCGAGTGCGGAGAAAGAGTTGATCATTATTTCCCCGTATTTTGTACCTGGAGATGGCGGGGTGGAATTTCTTAAGGGTTTAATTGAAAGAGGCGTCAAGGTGAAAATCCTGACAAATTCTCTCTCCTCGACAGATGTCAGTGTCGTACATGCCGGCTACGCCCGCTACCGCAAGCCACTGTTGCGCTCAGGTATCGAGCTATATGAGTTGAACAAAAAAACGGCAAAATCAAGCCGCAAGGCAGTTAAAAAGGGGACTGTTGGCGTATCAGAAACCAGTTTACATGCCAAGACCTTCATTGTTGACAGAAAGACTATCTTTATTGGCTCCCTGAATCTTGATGCCAGGTCTGTTATCCAGAACACCGAGATTGGAGTTGTCATCCATTCGAAAGATATCTCAGGCCTCGTTGCGGAGGGGATTGAACAGAATATTGATAGAGCAGCATTCCGGGTGAGATTGGAAACAGATAAGGCAGGCACTGAACACAGTACCTGGACAGGTCTCATAGACGGTAAACAGACAACATATACAACTGAACCCTATACCAGTTTCTGGCAACGCTTTTTTGTCAGCTTTATGAGGCTGATGCCGATTGAATCACAGATTTGAACATCAGACGAAGGACGAAGGACCAAAGATAAAAAAATAGGGTTTCTTTCATCCTTAGTCTTTAGTCCTTAGTCTATTTTTAAGCAAAAAAAAGCCCCCAAACTGGAGGCCTTCCAATAAGCTTGTTAAATAGTGTAGCCGTTAAAAAGCTAGCTTTTCCTTAATGGTGTTAACCACTACATCACTTGATGTCGCATTAATATCCACCAGCATGCCTTCATTGGCGTAGAAATCTACCAGTGGAGCGGTCTGCTCGTTGAAGGTATCGAGGCGTTTGGTGATGGCTTCTTCTGTTTCGTCATCACGTTGGATGGTCGGGCTGCCGCATTTGTCGCAGACGCCTTCTACTTTGCTGGGCATGCTCCTGGTATTGTAGATAGCCTGGCATTCAGAGTTTGAGCAGGTGCGACGAGTTGTCAGGCGATCTAGAATAACGTCTTTCGGGACATTCAGGTTGACAGCAAAGTCGAGGGTGATGTTCAGCTTTTCAAGCAGTGTTTTCAGTTCTTCTGCCTGTGGGATGGTGCGAGGGAAGCCATCCAGCAAAAAGCCGCTTTTGCAATCATCTTCCAGCAGGCGCTCGCCCATGATGCCCATGATCAGTGAGTCAGGTACCAGTTCACCACGGTTCATATAACCTTTGGCTTCTAAGCCGAGATCTGTGCCTTCACGTACTGCACCGCGCAGTATGTCACCGGTTGAAATCTGTACTGAGCCGTCGATCTGGGTCAATAGTTTGGCCACTGTGCCTTTGCCCGCACCTGGCGCGCCTAAAAGAATAAGTCTCATGGAATGTCTCCTGTAAAAGTTTTAGTCAATGAAATTCAATGTTCATCTACAATCATAAAGGGTAGATTAGGAATCTGTCGGCATGAAAGCAGTTGTCTGGTGTTTGTTGCACCTGTGGCGCATATCCCGGTACCTGCCATGAATGCTAAGACAAGCCTGGAAGAGTTAAAAGGTCAATTTTACCTGTCTTGGCACCAAACGTCATATTTTTATTATAACCTTTTGCTGGGCGGGATATCTCCCACGAAAAATGCCAAAAATATACCGGTAACAGCTAAGCCGTTACCGGTAGGGTATCAATACAAATGGGTCGTGGTGCTATTTACCCGGTACCGTAGTCAAACCAAGAATCTGCCACATCTGCATGCCACCACGATAGTATTGCAGCAGTGAAGCGGGGTAACCGAGGCTTAGCAAAGCTTTGATAGCGTGAGGGGACTGGCCGCACCATGGTCCGTTACACCACAGTATCAGGGGTTTTGCATCGGTGAAGTCCCACTTTCCCATACTCTTCTCTTTTGCGCCGACCTGCTTCATAGCAGCAGCAAATGCCGGGTCTGCTGTGTCCTTACTGAATACGTTAAATGGAATATTTACCGAGCCGGGTATTGTTCCTCTTGTATAGAAGCTTTTCACTCTGGCATCAATCAGTAAGCCTGTTTTGTCTTTCACTCTGGTTGTCAGAAAATAGAGCAAGTCAATTTCACTGACCGTTTCAACGCCGGGGGCCACCGATGTTGGCTGTATGCAAAATGGCGGGCACTTGCGAGATGTTTTGCTGAAAGAATTTGTTAATTTATTCTCCTGATCCTGAATCCGTTCAATACTAATTTTTTTACCCTGATAATCGATCTCAATGCTTGACATATGGGGGGTAATATTTACTTCATCGGCCGCCAGGACTGAAGGCTGCATCAGATTGGCTGCAATTAGGCAGAGGAATAAAATATTAATAGTTTTTTTTCTCACTTGGTATCTCCTGAGATTTTATGGTGTGGGTTTAAATTCATTTTGTCGCTAACTCCATTATTAAAGCCAGAGACTTTCCATATTGCATTAAGCCATCAATATTTTTGGATTCTTCAAAGGCAGTTATGACAGTTTTTTTGTCGTCATCTGACAAGTTTATAAAAACTATATAGTTGCCTGGGAACTCTCGGTATAAGCCAGCTTCAAATAGTTTGGCCGTATCCTGTGGTGAAGAGTTGGTTGTTGGTTTCATTTTTTCTGAATTTTTCCGAGCTTCTGCAGGTTTAGCATTTTGCCTGGAAGAAAGCTGAAGCAGCTTCTTATGTTCCATCTGGGCTTTTTGCAGCACTGTCGTTGCTTCAGCTTCTGCTTCAAGTGTATCCAGGTAATTATCTGCAGTTAAAATAGCGGGATAACTGAGGATGAAAATAGCCAGTGTGCCTGATAATAAATAACCTGGGCATCTTTTCACTAATGAGAAAAGTACTTGTTGCATTATGTTCTCCCTAACTTTTAGTTCACTCATCTGAGTCATATTATTTAAGTAAATTATAATAGCCCATTTCAGAGCAATTACCGACGAACGGTATTATATACCAGATAAGATATAAGAGAATATAGCTTGATATTTTAACATTTCAAGTTCTTTTGAAATGTGATTTGGCTGAATTGAAACGAAATTTACCAAATAGGTTTTTCATGATCTATTGATAAGAAATTATTCCGTCGAGCTTATTAAGTTCCATTCATAAAGCTAACTGATAATTGCATTCTTTAGTATTTATTATTCAGTGCACCTCTCTCTAAATTCACAGATCATCATCATCTTGAACTCAGGAACAGGCATCTTTGCGTTAAGTGTTTTAGTAATATCCTTACATTTATGTCCGAGTTTTGCCTTGCTTGATAGCTTCGATTTCAAATCTCAAACTGACATAAATAAGATTTAAGATAAGCCACCTTTACCGACACTCCTAAATAGTAATATAATTGATAATCGTTCTCGTTTGAAGAAATATAACTTTAGTATGCATAGTCTATCCCTTAGTAAAATCCCGACTGGAGAAACCGCCCGCCTGGTATCAATTGATGGCAATCGTCAATTGATACGTCGATTGCTATCGCTGGGCATCACGCCGGGTGTGGAAGTGGAAATCCTTCATCATCGCGGACAAGGAGTGGTGGTTGGAAGAAATGGGAACCGTGTAGCACTTGGCAAAAGCATAGTCGACAGGTTGCAAGCTGAGAAGGTCGACTGATGGCGGGCTGCTGCGAAACCGATCAAGCCGTGCCAGAAACACGTGGGGCTCTGACTTTTGCCCTGGCGGGCAATCCAAACTGTGGTAAATCGGCTTTATTCAACGCTTTCACCGGAATTCGACAAAAGACCGGTAACTGGCCCGGTGTTACTGTTGAGCGCAAGGAAGGGCGTTTCGAGTTCGACGGTCGTGATATTTCAGCATTCGATCTACCTGGTATCTACTCACTGGATGCAAGCTCGTTAGATGAAGAGGTTACCCGTGACTATCTGTTGTCACGCGATGCAGACCTGGTTGTCAACGTCATTGATGCGTCTAATCTTGAGCGTAATCTCTATCTTACGGTGCAGCTGCTGGAGATGGGTGTGCCGGTTGTGCTGGCATTGAATATGATTGATGTGGCCCGCAGGCGAGGCATTCAGATTGATACAGCCCTGCTGACGGAAAAACTCGGCTGCCCGGTGGTTCCCGTTGTAGCCACTACCGGTGAAGGTATTGCAGAGCTAAAGGCGCGGATGATTGCGGTTGCTGATGGTGTTGAGCAAGGCGGGTTTCCGCTCGCTCTTGATGAGGTGGTAGAACAGGCTGTTAGTGATCTTGAGGGCTTTTTTCCTGAATTACCCGATGATAATCGGCGCTGGCTTACCATCAAGTTGCTTGAAAATGAGCAAGCTGACAATGGTATTGAAACGGATACCGAAGAGAGGATTAATTACTGGCGCCAGCACATTTCAGATCGCGCAGGTGAGGATGTCGATATTCTGCTTGCTGATACCCGCTATAGTCATGCGCATGCACTCGCACAGACTGTGATGCGAACCCAGGGCAAGGTAACCCGTACATTCAGCGACAGTATTGATCGGGTGGTGCTGGGCCGATGGACAGGCATACCGTTGTTCCTGGTTATTATGTATCTGATGTTTTTGTTTACCATGAATGTCGGCGGTGCATTTATTGACTTTTTCGATAGGGTGGCCAATGCGCTGTTTGTTAATGGCTTTGGCGAGATGTTGTCGAGCGTTGGGGCACCTGACTGGTTAAGGGTGATCCTTGCTGATGGTATTGGTGGCGGCGTGCAGATTGTTTCCACGTTTATCCCTATTATCGCCGCACTTTATTTGTTCCTGTCGCTATTGGAAGATTCAGGTTATATGGCGCGTGCTGCCTTTGTGATGGACCGTGCCATGCGCTCTATCGGCTTGCCAGGTAAGGCTTTTGTGCCGCTGATAGTCGGCTTTGGCTGTAATGTGCCAGCTATTATGGCAACACGGACACTGGAAAATGAGCGAGAACGAAAGCTCACCATTCTAATGAACCCTTTTATGTCCTGTGGTGCCCGTCTGCCTGTCTATGCGCTGTTTGCCGCGGCCTTTTTTCCACATTCCGGCCAGAATATTGTTTTTGCACTTTACCTGATCGGCATCGCCGTCGCGATCCTTACCGGCCTGTTGATGAAGCATAGCTTACTACCGGGCAAGAGCAGTGGCTTCATGATGGAACTGCCTCCCTATCATGTGCCAACACTGAAAGGGATATTCCTGCGAGCATGGGATCGGGTAAGGCTTTTTGTTAAGGAAGCAGGACAAATCATTATTCTTATGGTGCTGGTGCTTAATTTTCTGAACTCCGTAGGTACTGATGGCTCGTTTGGTAATGAGGATAGTGAAAAATCCATCCTCAGTGCTGCCAGTCGTGTGATGGCGCCAGCTTTTTCACCGATGGGTATTGATGAAGATAACTGGCCTGCAGTGGTGGGTGTGATCTCCGGTGTACTGGCCAAAGAGGTCGTTGTTGGTACGCTGGATAATCTCTATACCAGCCTTGCTGAAGAAGGCAATGCTGAAGACGAGGCTTTCAACCTCTGGCGGCAACTGGGCGATGCAGCAGCGACGGTGCCTGCGAACCTGGCCGAGCTGGGGGGAAGCCTTCTTGATCCGCTGGGCATCAGCATACTTGATATTACAGATGCTGAAAAAGCCGCTGTAGAACAGGGTGTTCAGCAGGGTGTATTTGGTGCGATGATTAGTCGTTTTGACGGTGCAGCCGGTGCCTTTGCCTATTTGTTATTTATACTGCTGTATTTCCCCTGTGTGGCAACTGTTGCGGCTATCAAGCGTGAGGCGGGTCGACCCTGGGCGATCTTTGTCGCTGCATGGACGACGACTGTGGCGTATATCACTGCGTCCAGCTTCTACCAGATAGCAAGATGGGCTGAGCATCCTGCCTCCTCGTTTGCCTGGCTGGCAGGTATGTGGCTGGCTTTTGCCCTGTTGATTATTGGTCTGAGGCAGTGGGGCAGACGAAAGGACGATAATATAATGTCAGGAGAAATAATTAAGGGTGCCTCTGTCAATCCATGAATAGCCATCTTGAGTCAAAAACCTGCCATCTCTGCGTTAATAATCTTCGCAATAGTATGCGATTGCGTGCGCTACCTGTATTGATTTATCAGCTTTTGGATCTCTATATGACTTATCCAGAATTAACTGAGGCACCCTGAATGATTCTTTCAGGCATCCGCAATTATATGCAGGGTCATGGTCAGGCAAGTCTCGCTGATATCGCCGTGCATTTTGACAGCGAGCCGGACGCGGTGCGGGGAATGCTGGATATATGGATGAGGAAAGGGAAGATACATCGTCGTTCTGCCACCGATTCCTGTGGCTCGAGTTGTTCACAGTGCGACACTGCTGTTACAGAAATCTATGTTTGGGTATCGAACATTTTGCCTGTAGAACGGCTTCTTCCTGCCGGATGCAATAATAAAGACTAGCCTGCAGAAGCCTCGCGACCCGCTTCAGAGGTTCCGTGAATTATGTATGATTTTATGTGGCCGGGAATAGCCGCTATCCCGCTACATTTCTGTTGCCCGAAGGTGTGCATGTTTCCCGTCTCTCGTGGTAGAATCCATTAGTTTGTAAGGGTGTTCATACAAGAGTCCTTGAGGGTGTTTTTTAACGGACCACAGATACCTGATTTTGCCGCTTAGTCGGCTCATAAAACGCGGAAACTACATGGAATCATTCGCCAAGGAAACACTTCCCAGCAATCTCGATCATGAGATGCGCCAGTCCTATCTGGACTACGCCATGAGTGTCATTGTCGGGCGTGCACTGCCTGATGTACGGGACGGCTTAAAGCCGGTACATCGCCGTGTGCTGTATGCCATGCATGAACTCAATAACGACTGGAACAAGCCCTACAAAAAATCTGCACGCGTGGTCGGTGATGTGATTGGTAAATATCATCCACATGGCGATACAGCGGTCTATGACACCATTGTACGCATGGCCCAGCCCTTTTCCATGCGGCATATGCTGGTAGATGGCCAGGGCAACTTTGGCTCAGTAGATGGTGATTCTCCGGCGGCCATGCGTTATACCGAAATCCGGCTATCCAGGATCGCCCACGAATTGCTCGCCGATCTCGATCGTGAAACGGTAGATTTTGGCCTCAATTACGATGAGACTGAAACTCAGCCTCTGGTTATGCCGACCCGTGTACCCAATCTGCTGGTAAATGGTTCAGCGGGTATAGCTGTTGGTATGGCAACCACCATTCCTCCTCATAATTTACGTGAAGTGGTTAATGCCTGCCTGGCGATGATAGAAGATGAAAACATTGGCCTTGAGGGGCTGATGGAACACATCTCCGGCCCGGACTTTCCTACAGGCGGCATCATCAATGGCGCTACCGGCATACTGCAGGCCTACAAAACAGGCCGTGGTCGCATACATGTGCGAGCGAAAGTAGAAATTGAGCCACTTGGTAAACATGGTGATCGCAGCGCATTGATCATCACTGAACTGCCTTATACAGTAAACAAGGCAAGGTTACTGGAAAAGATGGCCATTCTGGTGCGCGACAAAAAGATCACCAGTATTTCCGACCTGCGTGATGAATCAGATAAAGACGGCATGCGTGCAGTGATCGAACTGAAACGTGGTGAAGTGCCGGAAGTGGTACTGAATAACCTGTACCAGATGACCAGCATGCAACTGGTGATCGGCATCAATATGGTGGCTCTGGTCAATAACCAGCCACGCCTGTTCTCACTGCGTGAAATGATTCAGGAGTTTATCCTGCACCGCCGTGAGGTGGTAACCCGACGCACTATTTTTGATCTGCGTAAAGCAAGGGCTCGTGCCCACCTGCTCGAAGGGCTGGCGATAGCACTTAATAATATTGATCCGATCATTGCGCTGATCAAGGCTGCCGTAAATCCGGCTGAGGCGAAAGCTCAGTTGCAGGCGAAAGACTGGGAGGCCGGCATGGTCTCCGGCATGCTTGAACGCGCCAGTTCTGAGATGTCCCGTCCTGATGGCTTGCCGAAGGATGTCGGCATGCAGGGTGGCAAGTATCGGTTGTCAGAGGTACAGGCACAGGCCATTCTTGATCTGCGCCTGCATCGTTTGACCGGGCTGGAACAGGAAAAGATTATTGCAGAATACGAGCAGGTGCTGGATCGTATAGCTGAGCTACTGGAAATCCTCAATAATTTTGACCGCCTGATGGAGATCATTACTGAAGAGCTGATCGAAATTCGTGAAAAATATGCAGATGAGCGCCGTACTGAAATTGTTCAAAGCTATGAAGACCTTACTGATGAAGATCTGATTGCAGAAGAGGACATGGTGGTGACTATCTCCCACAGCGGCTATGCCAAAGCTCAGCCACTGGAGGATTACAGTGCCCAGCGACGCGGCGGCCGTGGCAAGAGTGCGACAAAAGTGAAAGAAGAAGACTTTGTCGAGACCATGTTTGTTGCCAATACACATGACACGATTCTGTGTTTCTCTACTCTTGGTAAGGTGTACTGGAAAAAGGTATACATGCTGCCACAGGCAGGGCGCATGGCGCGTGGCCGGCCCTTGAATAATCTGCTGCCGCTGGAAGAGGGTGAGCAGATTACTGCCATATTGCCTATTCGAGAATATGAAGAAGATAAATATGTCTTCATGGCGATGGCCGACGGTCTGGTTAAAAAGACGCCGCTAGTTGATTTTTCGCGCCCCCGAAACAGTGGTATTCGCGCCGTAGACCTGGAAGGTGACAGGCGCCTGGTCGGTGTTGGCATAACTGATGGCAGTAAGGATATCCTGCTGTTTTCTAACTCGGGTAAGGCCGTCAGGTTTGATGAAGCAACTGTGCGCGGTATGGGCCGCACAGCTCGTGGTGTGCGGGGCATTAAAATGGACGAGGGCGATGCAGTTATTTCACTGATAATTGTAGATACTGAAGGCGACTCCGCTAAATCAATACTGACCTCGACTATTCGAGGTTATGGTAAACGTACATTACTGGAAAACTACCCGCGCAAAGGGCGTGCGACCAAAGGTGTGATCTCTATCCAGACCTCAGACAGAAATGGCGATGTGGTGGCCGCTGAGCTGGTTGAGGACAATGACGAAGCAATGCTGATAACGTCCGGCGGTACATTGATTCGTACCCGCATTAATGAGATATCCGTTATGAGTCGTAACACCCAGGGTGTTCGTCTGATAGGCCTGGGTAAAAAAGAAGAACTGGTTAGTCTTGCCAGAGTGTGTGAGTCTGAAGATGACAAAATAGACGAGAGTGATAATGTGGATGCAGAAGAATCAGGTTCCTCATCAGACTAATTAGAAATCGACTAACAACACCTACATTCAGAGAATAAAAAATGAGCAGAATATATAATTTTAGTGCCGGACCGGCAGCTTTACCACTGGATGTACTGGAGCAGGCACAACAGGAAATGACAGACTGGCACGGTTCCGGCATGTCAGTAATGGAAATGAGTCATCGCGGCAAGGAATTCATATCCATTGCAGAAAAAGCGGAAGCCGACCTGCGCGAAGTGATGAACATTCCGGAACACTATAAGGTGCTATTTCTGCAGGGTGGGGCATCCAGCCAGTTTGCCATGGTGCCGCTTAATTTGATGGGCAAGGCGCGCAAGGCGGATTATTTCGATACCGGTGCCTGGTCTGCCAAGGCAATCAAAGAGGCTGCACGCTATGGGCATGTGAACATTGTTGCCAGCAGCAAGGAACAGTCCTATACGACCATTCCTGATCACGCATTCTGGGAGCTTGATGAGGATGCCGCGTATGTGCATTACACACCTAATGAAACCATCGGTGGCCTTGAATTTGATGCCGAACCTGAAACAGGCGACGTACCCCTGGTGGCTGATATGTCATCCAGCATCCTGTCGCGTCCGATTGATGTGGACAAATATGGAATCATCTATGCCGGCGCACAGAAGAACATCGGCCCGGCCGGGCTGACGATTGCTATTGTCCGTGAGGATCTGGTCGGTCACGCAGGCCCGAATACACCGGCAATGATGGATTATGCGATACACGATAAAGCCGAGTCCATGTACAACACCCCACCTACCTTTGGCTGGTATGTCGCCGGCCTGGTTTTCGACTGGCTGCTGAAAAATGGTGGTCTCACGGCGATGGCCGAAGTCAACGAACGTAAAGCCTCAGCGCTGTATGCCTGCATCGACAATTCAGGCGGTTTTTACACCAACCCGATAGATAAGCCTTATCGATCACGGATGAATGTGCCTTTTGTTATGGCGGATAGCAGCCTGGATGCTGCATTTCTTGCCGGCGCAGCAGAGGCAGGACTGGTTCAGCTAAAGGGTCACCGTTCTGTCGGCGGTATGCGTGCCAGTATCTATAACGCCATGCCTGAAGAAGGTGTGCAGGCACTGATTAGCTTTATGCAGGACTTCCAGCAAAAGAATGGTTAAAAAAGATTGTTTTACGTATTACGGGAAAACATAAGTCGTAAAAACATAAAACATAGTACCTAAAACGTAATACATAAGGGTTAACATGCACAAGATACAGACACTGAATAACATCTCCCCGGTCGGCCTGGAAAAACTGCCAACGACACTTTATGACTTTGGTCCGGATGTTGAGAACCCTGAGGCCATAATTCTGCGTTCTTTCAAGATGCATGAGATGGAAATACCGGAATCGCTGCTGGCTGTTGGGCGCGCCGGTGCGGGTGTGAACAATATCCCGGTCGACAAATTGACTGAAATGGGCGTTCCTGTTTTCAATGCCCCGGGTGCCAATGCCAATGCGGTTAAGGAACTTGTGGTTGCAGGTTTACTGCTGGCATTTAGAAATATAACGCCTGCCTGGGATTATGTTCGTGGACTGGATAGCAGTAATGCGGCAGCTATGTCAAAGGCGGTTGAAGAAGGAAAGAAAAGATTTGCCGGTTACGAGTTGCCTGGCCGCACTATTGGTGTAATTGGTCTGGGGGCCATTGGTCGTTCTGTGGCAAATGTCTGCCTGACGCTGGGAATGAATGTTGTGGGTTATGACCCGAGCCTGACAGTGGAAGGTGCCTGGAAACTGTCTTCCGAGGTGGAACGGGCTAACAGCCTCGAAGTCTTGCTCAATAAAGTAGATGTAGTCACATTCCATGTTCCATTGATTGATGTCACGCGAAATATGATTAATGACGAGACCCTGGCTTTGATGAAACCCGGCTCGGTAATTCTTAATTTTGCCCGTGACGGCATCGTGGATGATGAGGCCGTATGCCGTGCTATTGAATCCGGTCGAATTCAGTCTTATGTCTGTGATTTTCCCAGTCCTGAACTGGCAGGCTGTGACAAAGTTATTGCATTACCTCATCTTGGAGCCTCAACCACGGAAGCAGAAGACAACTGTGCGATCATGGTTGCAAATCAGCTGCGCGACTTTATTGAAAATGGCAATATCACAAATTCTGTCAATTTCCCTGATGTGTATATGGCAAAAGAAGCCGTTAACCGCCTGGTAGTGACGCATGCAAATGTACCAAATATGCTGGGACAGATTTCTACCGTACTGGCAGATAACGAAATCAACATTCGTGATATGATAAACCAGAGTCATGATGATATAGCCTACACCCTTGTCGACACTGACAGCGTCATTCCAGATTTTACAATGCAGGCGGTCAGAAATATTGAAGGTATAAAAAAGGTTCGTGTAGTTTAATCAAATGGTATGCTCGGCATATGAGTACATCTGCAAATGATTTGAAAAAACTGCGTGACCGCATCGATGCGCTGGATGAGAAGATTCTCAGCCTGTTTAATGAGCGTGCAGGGATTGCTATTGACGTGGCTGAAGCAAAACGTGCACAGGGTGAAACCGGGACTTTCTACCGGCCTGAACGTGAAGCGGATGTTTTGCGCCATGTCATCGAGAAAAATAAAGGTCCGTTAAAAGACAATGATGTAGCGCATTTGTTCCGTGCCCTGATGTCTGCCTGCCTTTCTGCTGAGGCCCCGTTGACTGTGGGTTTTCTCGGCCCGGAAGGAACCTACTCACATGCTGCTGCGCTAAAGCACTTTGGCTATGCAATAAGAATTAATCCGTTATCCTCTATAGATGATGTGTTTCGTGAAGTGGAAGCGGGGTCTGCTAACTTCGGTGTCGTTCCAATAGAAAACTCCACTGAAGGGGTGATCAGTAACACGCTGGATAATTTCATTGATTCCTCACTTAAAGTTTGTGGTGAGGTTTCTCTGCGTATCCACCACCACCTGCTGACGAAATCGGATTCCTTACAGGCCATCACTCGTGTCTATTCACACCAGCAGTCTCTGGCTCAGTGTAGAAGATGGCTGTCAGCAAATCTGCCGTATGCCGAACAGGTTAATGTCAGCAGCAATGCCGAGGCAGCAAAACGTGCGGCAGAAGATTCTACCGCTGCGGCGATTGCCGGTGAACAGGCAGGCGAGCTTTATCAGCTGGCATCGCTTGTTTCCAATATTGAGGATGACCCGAATAACACCACGCGTTTTCTGGTGATTGGTGATATTAATACCGGCGCGACCGGTGAAGACAAAACCAGCATAATGGTTTCCAGCCAGAATGAAGCGGGCGCCCTGTATAAATTACTGGCACCGTTGGCGCGGCATAAAGTTAGTATGAGTAAGATTGAGTCGCGACCTTCACATCGTGGCCTATGGGAATATGTCTTTTTCCTTGATCTGGATGGACACGTTTCTGAGCCAGCGATTGCTGACGTGCTGGAAGAAATAGGTCAACAGGCTGTGATGCTGAAACTTCTGGGTTCCTACCCGAAATCTGTACTCGACCTGTGAATATCGCTGATCTAGCCACCCCGGGTGTCCGGAAAATTACCCCCTATCAGCCCGGCAGACCGGCAGAAGAGGTGGCCGCTGAGTTTGGCATAAGCAAACCCGTCAAACTGGCATCTAATGAAAATCCTCTGGGACCATCACCTCTGGCTATTAACGCCATGCAGACCGTGCATAACCTGGCACGCTACCCTGACGGTAATGGTGCTGGATTAAAACAGAAGATTGCTGCTCGCCATGATCTTGATGTTGATTGCATCACCCTGGGTAATGGATCCAATGATATCCTTGAATTTGTTTGCCGGGCATTTGTGAACCCAGGTGACGAGGTGATCTTCAGTCGCCATGCCTTTGCCGTTTATCCACTGGCAACACTGGCCGTCGGTGGCAAACCGGTGGAGACCCCGGCACTTGACTGGGGTAATGATCTGCAGGCTATGTTGCAGGCTGTAACGGACCGCAGTAAGGTGATTTTTATTGCTAACCCCAATAACCCAACCGGTACCTGGCTGGCAGCGACAGAGTTGAAGTCGTTTCTTGATGAAGTCCCTGATCATGTGATCGTGGTGATTGATGAGGCCTATGCGGAATATGTCACCGGCAGTGATTTTCCCGACTACCCGGATTGCACGCAGTGGCTGGCTGATTACTCAAACCTTCTGGTGACTCGCACTTTTTCTAAAATATTCGGCCTGGCGGGTCTGCGCGTTGGTTATGGCGTGTCATCTCCGGAGCTTGCTAATTACCTTAATCGCGTGCGCCAGCCTTTTAATGTAAATTCTCTGGCACTGGCCGCAGCGGAAGCCGCACTTGATGACAATTCACATCTCAGGCTAAGTAGAGAAATGAATCAGACTGGGTTGGCGTATTTAATGGATGCCTGTCAATCGAGAAGGTTGAGTTACATCCCTTCAGCCGGTAATTTTCTGGCCATTGATTTTTTACGACCCGCGCAGAATTTATTTGAAGCGATGATGCAACAGGGCGTCATCGTCAGGCCGATTGCAAATTACGGAATGCCGGACTTCCTGCGTGTAACTGTCGGTTCTGAAGATGAAAACCGACGTTTTGTCGAAGTGATGGATGGGGTGTTAGCAGCTGATGCCTGAATGCAGCCTTGGAAATGTCGTTATCATCGGCGTCGGCCTGATCGGCGGTTCATTGGCGCGTGCACTAAAAGTGCATGATGCGGTAAGCCAGATCACCGGTGTGGCACGTAGTCAGGAGACTCTGAACCTGGCTCGGCAACTGGGTGTGATTGATATCGCTGAAAGTGACCCGGTGCAGGCGATGAAAGATGCTGATATGGTGGTGCTGGCTACTCCGGTATCAACCATAGAGCCAATATTAAGGGTAATTGCCGATTATATTCCAGGCCATTGCGTGGTTACCGATGCAGGTAGTGTCAAGGGCAGTGTGGCGGCGGCTGCCCGTAAGGCGCTGGGTGACAAGATTGATTGTTTTGTGCCCGGGCATCCGATAGCCGGCACGGAGAATGCCGGTGTCGCGTCTTCTTTTGCCGAATTGTTTGTGGATCATCGGGTGATTCTTACGCCACTGCCCGAAAATACCGAGACGGACATTCATCTGGTGCAGACGATGTGGGAAGTCTGTGGTGCCAGGGTGGTCAGAATGTCAGTGGAAGACCATGATGCCATGCTCGGGGCTACCAGCCATTTGCCCCATTTGCTGGCCTATTCGCTGGTAGATTTCCTCTCCCAGCAGGATCGTCACGAAGAAATATTTGCCAACACTGCCGGCGGCTTCAGGGACTTTACCCGTATTGCGGCCAGCAGCCCAGTGATGTGGCGTGATATTTGTCTGGCCAACAGTAAGGAGCTGGTTCCTTTGCTCAAGTCGATGGAGCGGCAACTGGCAGCTTACAGAAAGCTACTGGAAAAATCAGATGGCGAGCAGTTGGAGCAGGCCTTTCGGCGAGCCAGGACAGCACGCGATAAATTACCTGAAGTTACAAAAATAGCGAATGATGAGTAGTCTTCTGTTAGGAGTTTTCGAGTGAGTAAACGTTTCAAAGTCAGCCCCGGCGGTATATTGGCCGGTACTATCCGTGTTCCCGGTGATAAATCGATGTCACACCGATCGGTGATATTGGGCGCCCTGGCTGAGGGCATCACCCATGTTAGCGGCTTGCTGGAAGGCGAGGACGTATTGGCCACCATCGCAGCCTTTCGTGCTATGGGTGTCAATATTGAAGGGCCGGCTGAGGGCCGGCTGGTGATCCGTGGAGTGGGTCTGCACGGACTGAGGCAGCCGCAGCATGATCTGGATATGGGCAATTCAGGTACAGCGATGCGACTATTGTCAGGTCTGCTAAGCGGGCAGTCATTTCCTTCCTGTCTAAGCGGTGACAAGTCCCTGTCCGGCAGGCCTATGCGCAGGGTTGTCGATCCATTGACCGAGATGGGTGCGCAGATCAGTACCGCTGAAGGCGGCACCCCGCCTTTACAGATTAAACCCGCTAACGGCTTGTCTGCCATTGATTACCGTATGCCAATGGCCAGTGCACAGGTGAAATCCTGCCTGTTGCTTGCCGGTCTATATGCTGAAGGCAAGACCTGCGTGACTGAACCTGCCCCGACCAGAGATCACACTGAGCGAATGTTGCGAGGCTTTGGTTATCCTGTAACAAGTGCTGGCTCGAGGATTTGTCTGGAGCCGGGTTTTCGCCTGACAGCGAACGACATGGTGGTGCCGGGGGATATTTCTTCTGCTGCATTTTTTATTGTCGGCGCATCCATCGCACCGGACTCCCGGGTCGAGATTAAGAACGTCGGGATCAATCCCACGCGAACAGGAATTCTCTTTATACTGAAGCAGATGGGTGCGGATATTGAGCTGAAGAATGAGCGAAAGGTAGGGGGTGAGCCAGTGGCAGACCTGATTATACAATCGGCACCTCTGCATGGCATTCATATTGATGAAACTCACGTGCCGCTGGCCATCGATGAGTTTCCAGCCATACTTATTGCCGCGGCTGTGGCCAGTGGTGAAACTATTCTTAGCGGGGCAGAGGAACTCAGGGTTAAGGAATCCGATCGTATTGCAGCAATGGCCAGAGGCCTGAGCAATATTGGCGTTGATGTCACCGAAACAACAGACGGCATGCGCGTACAGGGTGGTCAGATTCAGGGTGGCACGGTAGACAGCCAGGGTGACCATCGCATTGCCATGGCCTTTGCTATGGCAGGCTTACTGAGCAACACGGAAATATATATTGATGATTGCGACAACGTTGCCACGTCTTTTCCTGATTTTCAGTCCCTGGCTGAAAGCTGCGGTCTGGACATCACAGTCATTAACAAATGAGTGAAGTCCCGGTAATAACTATCGACGGACCGAGTGGGTCAGGCAAGGGCACGGTCGGCCAGCAGCTGGCAAGGAGTCTGGGCTGGCATTACCTGGATTCCGGTGCAATTTATCGGGCGCTGGCCTATGCGGCTGAGCTGGCAGATCTTGAATTAAGTAAGGATAAGGAAAAAATTGTTTCGTTGGCGCTAGCGCTAAAGCTAGCTTTCAAGCCTGCCGCTGATGGCGGTGCGGATGTGCTGCTTGCCGACACAGACATTTCATCTTCGATACGTACTGAAGAATGCGGTGCGATGGCTTCAAGTCTGGCTGCTGATGGCGACATCCGTGCGGCACTGCTGCAGCGGCAGCGAGATTTTCGTCAGCCACCCGGGCTGGTTGCCGATGGGCGGGACATGGGAACGGTGGTGTTTCCGACTGCCGCACACAAGTTTTTTCTCACCGCTTCCGCGCAAATAAGGGCAGAACGGCGATATAAGCAGTTGAAGGATAAGGGTATAAATGATAGTATCCCGCGTCTTTTTACGGTGATTTCTGAGCGCGACGCACGTGATGCGGGACGCACGAATTCTCCTTTGATTCCCGCAGCAGACGCGATTGTGCTGGATACGTCCGAAATGAGCCTGGAACAGGTTATCGGTCATATCAGGCAGAAAGTCGGGTACCAGAGTCTGTAACGATTAGCCTGTTCGCCTGTAAGGCGTTGCTGGTCAGCGGATAACTTTAACCAATGCCTACTAACATTCTGTGGGCCGTACCCGATGCTATCAAACCGAGTAGTATTTAAACCATGAGTGAAACATTTGCTGAATTACTGGAACAGAGCCTGTCGAAGGCGGAGATGCGTTCCGGAGAAGTAACGATCGGACAGGTCGTTGATGTCAATGATGATTATGTAATCGTTAATGCCGGCCTGAAAACCGAGGGTGAAATCCCTGCGGTTGAGTTCAAGGATGCCGATGGCGTACTGACAGTAAAAGTCGGTGACGATGTAGAAGTTGCTATTGAATCAGTTGAAGACGGAACAGGTACAACCCGCCTGTCCCGTGAAAAGGCTATCCGTGCACGTGCATGGGAAGACCTTGAAAAAGACCACGAGAAAGATGTCATTGTCATTGGTCGCATTACCGGCAAGGTCAAAGGTGGCTTTACCGTTGGACTCGGTACTATTCGGGCCTTCCTGCCCGGCTCACTGGTTGATGTGCGCCCGGTTAAGGATGCTACCTATCTCGAAGGCAAGGACCTGGAATTCAAGATCATCAAGATAGATCGCCCACGTAATAACGTTGTTGTTTCCCGTCGTGCCGTGGTTGAGAAAGAGCTGACCGCAGAACGTGAAGCACTGCTGGAAAATATGGAGGAAGGTCAACTCGTCAAGGGCGTAATCAAAAACCTGACCGACTACGGTGCATTCGTCAACCTTGGTGGTATTGATGGTCTGCTGCATATCACGGACATCTCCTGGAAACGTGTCAAGCATCCTTCAGAAGTGCTCACCGTTGGTGATGAAATTGAGGCACGCGTGCTGAAGTTTGATAAGGAACGTAACCGTGTATCACTCGGCCTTAAACAGACGGAAGAAGATCCATGGGGCGATCTGCCGCGCCGTTATCCTCGCGATACACGTATCATCGGCAAGGTCACTAACGTTACCGATTACGGTTCATTTGTAGAAATTGAGGACGGTGTAGAAGGGCTGGTTCACGTTTCTGAAATGGACTGGACCAATAAAAATATTCATCCTTCCAAGGTTGTTCAGGTCGGTGATGAAGTCGAAGTTATGGTGCTGGATATTGATGCAGACCGCCGCCGTATTTCTCTTGGCATGAAGCAATGTTCAACCAATCCATGGGAGGCATTTGCCGCCACGCACAACAAAAATGACAAGGTATCGGGCAGTATCAAGTCCATTACCGACTTTGGTATTTTCGTTGGCCTGGATGGCGCTATCGATGGCCTGATCCACCTTAGCGACCTGTCATGGGAACGCCCGGGTGAGGAAGTCGTGATGGACTTCAAGAAGGGTGATGAAGTAGAAACAGTCATTCTTGCTATAGATGCCGAACGTGAGCGCATTTCACTGGGTCTGAAACAGGTTGAAGGTGATCCTTTCACCAGCTTTGTTGCCGAGCACGGCAAGGGTTCGACTGTAAATGGCACAGTCGAAAGCGTGGATACCAAGGGAGCAGTTATTAAACTGGTTGACCTTGTTACCGGCTATTTGCGTGTCTCCGAGATTTCACAGGACCGGATAGAAGATGCGCGCAGTGTGCTCAATGAAGGTGATGCTATCGAAACAAAAATCACCAGCATAGATCGCAAGAGCCGCAGGATTTCTCTTTCCATCAAGGCGCTTGAAGCAGAGGCGGAAAGTGAAGCGGTACGCGAATACTCAGCAAAACCAACTGGCGGAACGACCTCACTTGGTGATAAGCTGAAAGAACAGTTGTCAAAAAAGTAACAGATAATCAACGACTAATACGCGTAACGGCAGGGAACCGTAAGGACGATGACAAAATCAGAGCTTATTGATTTACTCTCAGCTGACCAAAATCAGCTAGGCTATCGTGATGTTGAACTGGCAGTTAAAGCCATTCTTGAAAGCCTGACCAGTGCATTATCCAGCGGAGAAAGAATCGAAGTAAGAGGTTTTGGTAGTTTTACTTTGCATCATCGTCGAGCGCGTGTAGGGCGTAACCCTAAAACAGGTAATTCTGTGACTGTGCCGGATAAGCATGTGCCACACTTTAAGCCTGGCAAAGAGTTGCGTCAGCGCGTTGATATTCCCTGATTTTGTTGATTGTCACAGCCTACGCAAAACCCGCCACTTGTTATACGGCGGGTTTTTTTATGACTTAAGGGCACCTCTATTTATTAATGAATATTCATCCCGCATCCAAAATCGCCCATCTCTGCGTTAAGAATCTTCGCAATAGCTAGCTATTACGATGCATATGGACATACAAGTGCCGTGATGACAGGATGTCATTGAACGGCAATGCGATTCTTGCCTTGATATGAGCAACTTAGAATGCAACCTGATCTATCCATAATTTATAGAGGTGCCCTTAAGGACATCTCTATTAATCGTAGGCTCCATAATGCCATTTCCCTCCCGTACAGGTAGAATGCTTACTCTGTATTCTGCAAGGAAGACGACATGAAACTGTTTTTTTATTTGCTCTTGTTCATAGCTGTTGTGGCTTTTGGGCTCACATTTTCTCTCAAAAACCCGCAGTTGGTTGAGCTCAACTACTACCCGGATATAGCCATCTCTGCGCCGCTGGTGATTGTTCTGCTTGTAACATTATTGCTGGGAATGCTGATCGGTATACTAACGACCTTGATGCGGCAGATACGTAAACGGCGGGAATTGCAGCGGGCAAAAAAAGAAATTGAGAAGCTGAACAAAGAGCTTCAGCAGCAGAGTCCCTTACCAGTAAAGGATTCTGTCTGAAGTGTTTGATGTTGCCTGGTTGCTAGTACTGCTTCCCCTGGCCGTTATTTCTGGCTGGATTGCCGCCCATCAGGACTGGCGGTCTGAAAAACGCAAATGTGCAGGTGATATCCCTTCGGATTACTTCAAAGGCCTGAATCTCCTGCTTAATGAGCAGCCGGACAAGGCCATTGAAGTTTTCATAAAGGTGCTTGAAGTCGATACAGACACAGTCGAGACGCACTTGATGCTAGGCAACCTGTTTCGTCGTAGAGGTGAGATTGAACGCGCTACAAGAATTCACCAGAATCTGATTGCAAGGCCAAAACTGGATCGCTATCAGCGCAGCCAGGCTCTGTTTGAACTGGCCCAGGATTACCTGAAGGCGGGTTTGCTGGATAGGGCTGAGGACCTGTTGCTTGAATATGCCGAAATTGAGAAAGACCCTGAGCCTGCCTTGCGTCAGTTGCTTTATGTTTACCAGCAGGAAAAAGAGTGGGATCAGGCGATTGCCACAGCGAAACGTTTTGCCCGGACTAGCGGCAGCTCGGCGGATGAAATGATTGCCCATTTTCTCTGTGAACAGGCAGAAGAAGAAATCAGCAAGAGCAACCGGGACCAGGCTAAAGCCTTATTGAAGAAAGCCCTGTCAAAGGACCCTGACTCAGTTCGGGCAACTATCCTGCGAGGAAATATTGCCCACGATGAAGGAGATTGCAAAAAGGCTATTCGCTACTGGAAAATGATAGAAAACCAGGACAGGAGATATTTACCTGAAGTGCTGGGCCAGTTGTCCCAGTGTTTTAAAAAAATCGGAAACCAGGCCGGCTGGCTGGAGCTTCTGAATGAAGCATTGGAAAAAGATCGTGCAATCCCTGTAATGCTAAAACTGGCGGAAGAAATCGAATCAAGTGAGGGCGCGTCGGCAGCCCGTGAATTTGTTATTGAAGAACTTCGTCAGCAACCCTCTATGCACGGCCTGTCCCGTATGATTTACCTTTCAGCAGTACAGGCTGATGGCCAGTCGAAATCCGACCTTGAAACTTTACAGGCAATAATAGAGCGTGTGCTCAAGTCACGAAAGAACTATTTGTGCGAGCATTGCGGGTTTCGCGGTACAGCGATGCATTGGCAGTGCCCGGGGTGTAAGCGCTGGAATACTGTTAAACCGGTTTGGGATGATGGCGATGAGTAGGGTGGGGGTGTTTTTGTGCTGGCGTACGGCTGGGTTTCTTTTTAATTCATATTCTTGAATTGATTCGTGTTTTTCGCCCTTTATGGGCGAGTATCTTTTCTTTGATGGCCAAAGAAAAGGTACCAAAAGAAAGGCCACCCGCATGCTTGCCCTTCGGGT
>JBLYYR010000022.1:0-4482 GCA_048550195.1 Arenicellales bacterium | reverse complement strand
GCGCCAGTATGGCCTTAAGCCGTTTTTCGAAATCCCCGCGGTACTTGGTCCCCGCCAGTAGTGCGCCGAGATCAAGTGAATAAATGGTCGATTCGGCAATGATTTCCGGAACTTCACCCTCAACGATTTTCTTTGCCAGCCCTTCTGCCAGGGCGGTTTTACCCACCCCGGCTTCGCCGACAAACAACGGGTTATTCTTGCGGCGTCGACACAGGACCTGCACGGTACGCTCGATTTCATCCTTGCGTCCAATCAGGGGATCGATTTTGCCAATACGTGCCAGTTCGTTGAGATTACTGGTGAACTGCTCCAGCGGATTCTGGCCTGCTGAATCTTCCTGTTCTTCCTCAGTGTCGGCCTGATGCTCCAGTTGCTCGTCATCACGTACCCGCGAGATACCATGGGAAATAAAATTCACCACCTCCAGACGGGAGATATCCTGCTTCTTGAGAAAGTAGACTGCCTGCGATTCCTGTTCACTGAAGATAGCCACCAATACATTGGCACCACTGACTTCGCGTTTGCCGGAAGACTGCACATGGAAAACCGCGCGTTGTAATACCCGTTGGAAACCCAATGTAGGTTGCGTTTCACGCTCATCATCCGGCGGCAACAGGGGTGTAGTTTCATCCAGAAACGTAACCAGATCCTGACGCAACTCAGTCAGGTTCGCACCACAGGCCTTGAGTATCTCAGCAGCTGAGGGATTATCGAGCAAGGCCAGCAACAAATGCTCGACGGTCATGAACTCATGCTGCAGGTCTCTTGCGCGTTTGAATGCCTGGTTCAATGCATTTTCCAGTTCTTTATTCAACATAACTGTCTGCCTTTAGCCTCAGGAATCAGCTTCCATGGTACACAACAAAGGATGTTCGTTCTGTCTTGAATATTCGTTCACCTGTGCAACCTTGGTCTCCGCGATGTCACGCGGAAACACACCACACACACCTTTCCCCTTAGTATGCACATTCAGCATGATATGTGTTGCAGTTTCACGATTCAGGCCAAAAAAAGCTTCCAGAATGTGCACCACGAATTCCATCGGTGTGTAATCGTCATTAATCAAAACAACCTTGTACATGGGAGGCTTTTTAAGCTTGGGTTTGGCCTCCTCTAATGCCAAATTGTCATCGTATCGTTCGGGATAATTTTTCTCGCTCATAATTGTGATTTTAGCTGATGCTTATACAGGATGCCTACCTGCCTTTTATGTGGCTTCCTTCACATGCAAACAAGGGAGGATTGTCTATATTTATGTTTGTGAAGGAATACGGCCTTCACTGCTGTATTGTACTAAGTCTATGTTTTTAATGTATTTTTGTTAAATTCGTGGGCATATCGGCACTAACATGACAAGGAGGCTAGGAAGGCATGTCTACAGGTACAGTAAAATGGTTCAGTAATTCCAAAGGTTATGGTTTCATCGCACCAGCAGAAGGGGGAGACGACATATTTGCGCATTTTTCCGCAATTAGTATGGAAGGCTACAAAACACTAAAAAAAGGCCAGGAAGTGGAGTTTGAGTCCAGCCAGGGCCCCAAAGGCCTGCACGCCACGGCGATTCGCCTGGCAGCCGGCTCATCAACTTCAATGCAACACCACTAAAAATATGCCCCGCATTCGTGCGGGGCTTTTCTATTTACCCGCCTGGTTGAATCAGCACGGTCTGATCCCGGTATTACATCTTGTTAATGATGGCATCACCAAATCCGGAGCAACTAACCAGCGTGGCTCCCGGCATCAAGCGTTCCAGATCATAGGTAACCGTCTTGTCTGCGATGGCAGCCGACATTCCCTTGACGACTAAATCCGCAGCCTCGGTCCAGCCCATGTGTCGCAACATCATTTCTGCTGACAGGATGAGTGATCCCGGATTGACCTTGTCCTGACCTGCATATTTAGGGGCCGTACCATGAGTTGCCTCAAACAAGGCGACGGTATCAGATAAGTTTGCACCCGGGGCAATACCGATTCCCCCGACCTGGGCGGCCAGGGCATCAGAAATATAGTCGCCATTCAGGTTTAAGGTCGCAATCACATCGTATTCTTCGGGTCGCAATAAAATCTGCTGTAGAAAAGCATCGGCGATCACATCCTTAATGACAATTTCCTGGCCTGTGTTGGGATTTTGAAACGCACACCAGGGTCCGCCGTCGATTTCTTTTGCTCCAAATTCTTCCCGCGCCAGTTCATAGCCCCATTCCTTGAAAGCACCTTCGGTAAATTTCATGATGTTACCTTTATGCACCAGCGTGACCGAGGGCCGATCATTATCAATGGCGTACTGAATGGCTTTGCGTACCAGCCGCCGGGTCCCTTCACTGGAGACCGGCTTGACCCCGATACCCGAGGTGGCCGGGAAACGGATCTTGGAAACACCCATTTCATCCTGCAGGAAATTAATCACTTTTGTTACATCTTCGCTACCTGCAGACCATTCAATACCTGCATAAATATCTTCTGAGTTTTCACGGAAAATGACCATATCGGTCTTTTCCGGTTCCTTAAGCGGGCTGGGCGTGCCATCGTAATAACGTACTGGTCGCAGGCAGACATAAAGGTCTAAATCCTGCCGCAACGTGACATTGAGTGAGCGTATTCCACCCCCGACCGGGGTAGTTAATGGGCCTTTGATCGCGACACTGAAATCCCGGATCACATTCATGGTTTCATCCGACAGCCAGGTATCTGCATTATAGACCTGGGTGGATTTTTCCCCTGCGTAGATTTCCATCCATTGTATTTGACGCTTCCCCCCATAGGCCCTGGCAACCGCAGCGTCGGTTACTTTTTTCATGACTGGTGAAATATCAATGCCGATACCATCCCCTTCAATAAATGGAATAATCGGTTTATCTGGTACGGTCATCGTGCCATCAGAACTTACACTTATTTTTTCGCCACTGGCAGGCAGCGTGATTTTTTCGTAACCCATGGGAGCTCCAGAAACTGCTTTTTATTTCAAAGCACGGGATTATAGCAGTTTGGTCGATGACAGCCTATATGGCATCTGCGGGTTTCCGCGTGACGCGAGGGACTTCATTAATCATCTTCAGACAGGGAAAATGGATCCAGGTCAAATGATGTGATTTCAGGCTTGCCGATATAATAGCCCTGTAAATAGTCCACCCCCATCTCAATCAGAATATTGGCGGTTTCTTCAGACTCGACAAATTCAGCAATTGTTTCCTTCCCCATGATGTGGGCGATGTTATGCATCGACTGGACAATCTCACGGTTCAGCTTGTTACTTACCAGGCCAGTAATAAAGGAGCCATCAATTTTCACATAATGTACCGGAAGGTCTTTTAAGTAGGCATAGGAAGAATAACCTGCGCCAAAATCATCCAGCGAGGTCTGGCAACCCAGTTCCTGGAGTTTGCGTAAATTATGTGCCGTCATGGAAAGGTCAGCCATAGCGATAGTTTCAGTGATCTCGAACGTCAACCGACATGCATCAATGTTAGCGTCTTTTATTTCAGTAGTAACAAAATCAATTATGCTGTCATCATGAAATGAGGCTGCTGACAAGTTAATACTGAGTTGTGGTGTAAATTCAGAGGCATACTTCAATAATAGAATGGCGTGGTGAATAACCCACCTGTCAATGCTCGGCATTAGCCCGAAGCGTTCTGCCGGCGGGATGAATCCTGAAGGCATAATGATATTGCCATCTTCATCCTGCATCCTGAGTAAAATTTCATAGTGCCGTATTTCACCCCTGGTATCCTGAATTGGCTGGCAGGCAATGACGAACATGTCCTCTTGCAGTGCTTGTTTAATACGTCTCGTCCAGCCGATATCATCAAATAATCCGTTAATTTCTTTCTGATCATCCTTGGTATAAAGGTGAATAGTATTTTTTCCAGCCAACTTCGCCGCATGGCAGGAGTAATCAGCCCAGGACAGTAATTCTTCAGTATTTACACCGGGCTTTACCATGATTACGCCAATTGAACAGCCAATATCAACAGTCTTGCCCTGGTACATAAACTTATAATCGTGAATATTCTGGCGGAACAGTTCCGCCACATCCAACGCTTCAGTTTCACTCACCTCATAGAGAATCATCGCAAATTCATCGCCGCCTATTCGTGCTAACAAATCACTGCGGCGGGTGCGTTTCTGTAAAATCAATGTAATTTGAACTAATAACTCATCACCGGCTATATGTCCCAATGTGTCGTTAACATATTTAAAATTGTCCAAATCAAGATAAAATAATGCAGTATTGGATATATTCTGTCGCCCCGCTCTCTTTACCAGATGCTCTACTTCCTGCATAAAATAATAACGGTTATACAAACCCGTTAAGCCATCATGTTCTGCAAGGCGGCGTAAATTTTCGATCATTGCCTTATGTTCACTGACATCATCCACAATCGCAGTAAACATCTTTATGTCGTTAATTTCGTAACTGCTTATCTTGATAACTAATGGAAAAACACTTCCATCCTTACGGCGAGCATCTAACTCGAGTCT
>JBLYYR010000021.1:0-3518 GCA_048550195.1 Arenicellales bacterium | reverse complement strand
GAATAAAGGAGCCGGAATAAAGGGAACGGAGGCATTTATTCAATGGTGAAAACTGCATAGTGGTGTGTATAGAGGAAAAGACTGGATCTATATCAGGAATAAATGTGCTCTGGCATCAATTATTCCAGTATATTTAGGGATATGTTCAAGCGATTCTCCAACAGTTGGCAGCTGTTCAAGGCCAGCCTGGAAGTTCTCAAGCAGGACCGCGAGCTGCTTTGGTTCCCGGTTTTGTCATCGATGGCGGCGCTCGTGGTGGTCGCAAGCTTCATGGTGCCGTTTGCTTTTTGGGGATTAAGCGTCCCGGAAATGCAGCAAGGTGAGGAGATGCCGTTTGGATTTTACCTGGGCATGCTCGCTTTCTACATTGTGCTTTATTTCGTGATCTTCTTTTTCAATACAGCGCTGGTGGGTGCGGCGATGATGCGTCTCGACGGTCATGACCCGACCGTGAGCGATGGGCTGCGCATTGCCAGGGAGCGGGTGGGTGTGATTTTTGGCTATGCAGTTATCGCCGCGACGGTCGGACTGTTACTGCAAGCCATTGAAGAGCGCGTTGGTAAGATTGGCAAGATAGTGGTCGGCTTGCTAGGCGCGTCCTGGACCGCAGCCAGTTTTCTGGTAGTGCCGGTGCTGGTTACGCGGGACGTGGGGCCGGTGGACGCTGTCAAGGAAAGCGTGCTGCTCCTGAAGAAGACCTGGGGCGAGAACATCATCGGACACCTGGGCCTGGGTGCAGTTTTTGCCCTGGTCTATCTTGTCCTGTTTGCTGTCCTGGCTGTCATCGCAATTCCTCTCGCGACGCTGGGCGAGGTGGATGGCTCGACCGTACAGGTTGGGACGGTGGTGTTGGCGATTATTGCCATACCAATATTGCTGCTTGTCGTGGCCGTGCAGTCCGCACTGACGGGTATCTATTCGGCGGCGCTTTATCGTTATTCAACCAACCATGATGCCGTTGGCGGTTTTTCATCCGGGCTGCTGGAATCGGCGTTCCGGACCAAAGACCAGTAAAGGGGCCGGATACATATTTCAGCTGGAATATTCGGGAGCCCCTTTTTTATGGGTATGCCCGGAAGGAGTTGAACCTCCGACCGCCTGGATTGCAGGGTAACCATATGTTTTCATTGTTTTAATTATTAGCCAGGTTACTGACCCGCCACCGCCCCAACATCACGCTGGCGGCTGCCAGTACCCACAGGAGATCAAATTCGTACTACGGTTAGAATTCTCTACCCTGATTGATTAAGCTCACCCCAACCGCGACACAATCAGCGAACGTCAGGCAAGTTCTTCAAAAGTATCTTCCCCTGCCGAAGCCATAGTATCGATAGTGAATAATGACAGCTATGCCCAATAAATGTATTTGCTCTTCTGGATCGCTTAACGATTATCCGTCGGTGGCCAACAAGCTTGTTTCTTTGAGAAGGATTTTTCTCATCAATCTTTTTGTTCTGGTGGCGGCGTTAATTACGTCTACGACAGTACTTGAACTGCTCTTGCAGCACACCACACTTCTGGACCAGACAGATTCACCCATGCCTTCCTATATCCCACGCAAATTTAAACTCGAGAATGCCGCAATCACACAGACAGGTCTGACCGACCAATATGGTTTTCGCAGCGCCGATGGTCATGACCACATCTCACACCTGACCATGCCCGGCTCCGAAAAATGTCGCGTTGTTGTCCTTGGAGACAGCTTTGTTTGGGGGGATGGGTTAAGAGTTGAGGATAGATGGCCTGATAAGTTATCCGCATTATCTAACTGCAGGATCACGTCCTTCGGAATAAATGGTTGGACCACTCTGGAAGAGTTTGCTTTCTATGAAAAGCATCTCAAAGACCTCGATTTTGATTATTTACTGATCGGCCTCGTCGACAATGACCCACACCCTAAAGGGCATTATGCCGAGCTTGCTCTCCAGCCAAAGCACTACGTCCTATGGCACCATTTAATAGAACACGATCTGCCTAAAACGCAAATAATCAAAATGGTATTCCCACTTTCCTATCATTATATTACTTCCATTTACAACAAATACAGAGACAATCTTGCTGGAGAAATTACTTTGAATAAGCCAGACGGGACACTGATCCGTGGAGGCTGGGGATATACGAACTGGAGAAACAGGTTATTCAAAGACGACATACTGAATATATGGAAGGATGCTGTTTCTGTCTTTCAAGAGCGCTCAGCCCATCCATTTGCCTTTGTTCTGACACCAACTGATGCAAGTCAACATAGCAGGCCGAACTTCGATAAACTAACGCGCATACTTGATGAAATGGACATCAAGTATGCCGACTGCTTTCCAGAAGTGGAGGCATTATTCGGGACCGGGCTAAGACCGCGTTCTGCCTGGGCAAATCCTGCCAATGGACATCCGGGAGCACAGCTCACACAGAAGTATGCAGAATGTGCTGATTCGCATCTTACTATGGCTATAGAATAAAGGGGCCGGAAACATTTTTCAGTCGCGATCAGTAGATTTTCGGATTGGCTTAAACGTTATGTGTAACAAACAGAGTAGAAACAGGAGGGTGCCATGAGCGAGGGAAAGGGGAGTTGTTTGTGTGGTGCGGTCAGTCTTACTGTAAAAAATATAAGTAGTGAAGTAGGCGTATGTCATTGTGATATGTGCAGGAAATGGGTAGGCGGGCCGCTGTTGGCCGTTGATTGTGGCACAGAGGTGTCGTTCGAGGGGCAAGAAAATATTTCCGTATATAACTCGTCGGAATGGGCCGAGCGGGCTTTTTGTAATAAGTGTGGCAGCCATCTTTACTATCGACTAAAAGAATTAAATCAGCACATAATGCCAGTGGGATTGTTCGATACGGAAATACCGTTCGTGCTGGATCATCAAATATTCATCGAATCGAAGCCATCCTACTATCATTTTGGAAACAAGACGAAAGAAATGACTGGCGAAGAAGTATTCGCACAATATGCGCCACCGGAAAGCTAAACACATAACAACATGTTCCAGCGGACAAGTTTACAGCCCGTTTCGTTTGGCTACGCCTGGCCTCACCGTTTTGTAAATTGCCACTGATTTTAAACGAAGCCCAGCGACAAATTGTGGAGTATTTGATTAAAGCAATCCTGAATAGACAGGAATACAACGGAGACACAGATATGAACGATGCATTCAAACAACATGGCGCCTTTAGCTGGTCCGAGTTAATAGTAGATGATGTTGATTTGGCTATTGGCTTTTACACTGATGTGATTGGTTGGGAAATTGAAGAGATGGATATGCCACAAGGGAAATACTACGTATTGAAATCAGGTGGTGAACCTGTGGGTGGAATAATGAAGAAACCTGAAGGTGCTGATAAGATGCCGGATTTCTGGGGAACTTATATTACCGTGAATGACGTCGATGCAACACTTAAAAAAGCCGAGGCAGCCGGAGGCAAATCAGTTTACCCTCCTATGGATGTGCCTGGTGTAGGTCGAATGTGTGCAATCACAGATAGAAGTGGAGCTATGGTTTCAATCATTACTTACGAAG
>JBLYYR010000020.1:0-6342 GCA_048550195.1 Arenicellales bacterium | reverse complement strand
TTTTCCTGCCGGGGATGGCAACCTTCACCCATTGATACTCTATGATGCAAGCCTGCCTGATGAACTACAGAAAGCAGAAGAGTTCGGTACACGAATACTTAAGCTATGTGTCGAGCATGGCGGCACAATCAGCGGAGAGCATGGAGTAGGTGTTGAGAAGCTCGATGCCATGTGTGCGCAATTCGACAGCGATGAACTGGCATTGTTTCATGCACTGAAAGAGGCGTTTGACCCACAGATGCTATTAAACCCCGGTAAGGCAGTCCCCAGCCTGCACCGCTGCGCTGAACTCGGTGCCATGCATGTCCATCATGGCAAGCTTCCCTTCCCGGAACTGGAAAGGTTTTAGACAGGCAGAGATCGGGTGGATATTTCAAAACAACTACAGCAACAGATCATCGATGCCGCGCAAAGCAGGCAGGCATTGAATATTATCGGCAATAACAGTAAAGCATTTTACGGATGCACTCTAGCAAATGAAAATGCATTGTCTCTTAACGTTTCTGAGCATAGCGGCATCATCGATTACCAACCCTCAGAACTCACCCTAACAGCACGTGCAGGAACACCGTTAACAAAGATAATTGAACTGCTGACCAGGCACGGACAGATGTTAGCTTTTGAACCACCGACATTCGATGGCCGGGCAAGCCTGGGAGGCTGCATCGCTACCGCTCTGGCTGGTCCACGACGCCCCTGGACAGGCTCAGTGCGCGACTATGTAATTGGTATGCGTGTACTGACCGGAGATGGCAAAGATGTCCGTTTCGGAGGCAAAGTTATGAAAAATGTTGCCGGGTATGATTTATTCCGGCCCATGGCCGGCGCTCTCGGCACCCTGGGCGTCATGCTGGACATTACATTAAAATTATTACCTCTACCTGAACGTGAGATCAGCTATAGCATGAAAATGGATACAGCAGCCATGCAGGCCATGTTGCGTGACTGGCGCTACGCCTCGATGCCGCTATCGGCGTCAAGCTACGACAAGGATACGTTCAGCATCCGCCTTTCGGGTTCAGCGGCGGCAATCGAGGATGCAATCGGCAAGCTGCCATCCGCTATGCAGGAAAAATCACCCGACTACTGGCAGGATCTTAACGAACACAAACTCCCTTTCTTTGATGACCCGACCCCTCTTTATCGTCTGGTTGTTCCAGTCAATGCGCCCTGTTACAAGCTGGATGATGAAAGTCTGATTGACTGGGCAGGCGCCCTGCGCTGGATAAAATCACGCTCATCATTCAATGAAATACAAAACCTGGCAGTGGCCCTGGGTGGCACCGCTTCAATCTATCGAAACGGGCATCATGATGAAGATGTGTTCATACCATTGTCTGGGCCTCTGCTTGCTTTACATAAGCGCATAAAAGATGTCATGGACCCAGCCGGCATTCTCAACCCCGGCAGACTTTATCGTGAACTCTGATGCAAGTTAAGCTAGCTGAAAAACACCGGCTTCAGACCTATGCAAAGGATAGCGAAGAGATACTGCGCCGTTGTGTCCATTGCGGTTTCTGTAATGCTACCTGCCCGACCTTTCAGTTACTCGGGGATGAACTGGACGGACCACGTGGTCGTATTTATCTAATCAAGCAAATACTTGAAGGTGCCAGCCCTACGCTTACAACACGGAAGCATCTGGACCGTTGCCTTACCTGTCAGTCCTGTGAAACTACCTGTCCTTCTGGCGTGCAGTACAGCCGCCTGCTGGAAACAGGCAGACAGATACATGAAGAAACCCTGTCCCGACCGATAAAGGAAAAATGGCTGCGTATCGTGTTAAGAAGTATTCTTCTTCGACCTGCCCTGTTTAGAACCTTGTTAACTGCCGGGCACAGTTTTTCTTTTCTGCTGCCGGCAGCAATAAAGAAAAAACTACCGCCACTGGGCAAATCATCACCCGTTGCTGCAGAAAAAACTGAACAATCAAAACACACACGCACATTAATTATGCTACGTGGCTGCGCCCAGCAGGTCTGTGCACCCGAGATAAATCTGTCAGCCAGAAAGATTTTCAATCAGCTTGGCTTCAATGTGGTTGAGTCCCCGGCAGATCAATGCTGTGGAGCCCTGTCACAGCATAATGATGCCACCGAAGAGGCCCGTGAACTCGCCCGAAAAAATATCGACACCTGGTGGCCATGGCTGAAACAGGGAGCAGAAGGTATCGTACTGACCGCCAGCGGCTGTGCAACCATGGTGCGTGAGTACGGCCATTTACTGGCAGCTGACAGCGGTTATGCAGACAAGGCTCGTCGTGTAGCAGAACTCTGCCGTGACCCGATTGAAATACTCGAAATATTTCAAGATCAACTCAGAAAAAAGCCGGATCTGGCAGATTATATAAGTTATCAGGTTCCCTGTACTCAGCAGCATGGCCTGCGTATACGAGGACAAGTTGAGACACTGCTCAGCACTGTGGGTTTTAAACTTACGCAACAGGACATCGGCCATCTTTGCTGTGGCTCTGCCGGCTCCTACTCAGTTCTGCAACCGGCATTATCCAGCCAGCTAAAGGTCAACAAGCTGCAGGATTTAACAAAGGATACACCTGGCCTGATTGCTACAGCTAACATCGGCTGTTTGCTGCATCTTCAGAGCGGGACAGATATCCCGGTAAAGCATTGGCTGCAGCTCATCGAAGTGGACAGACGCGAAAGGTAAAAATACGGTATGATGAGCCTTAATTTTTGCACAAAAAGCCCTCAACTTCTGGAGGTTGTCACACACAACAGTGTGTTCGGCGTAGGTTGACGCTGAGGTACCAAGCCCAACATATACAATAGCCGTGCGCCTGTTGGGCTTCATTCTTCAGCCCAGGCTGCAAAGAGCCCTTACGACCTGAAACAAGGAACAATCAATGCATGAATCAGCAAGCCAGCAAATCCAGCGCGGCATAACCTCTCGCTATCCACTAGTCTACATACTCGGCTGGGAAGAAGAACGCATAGAAAAAACTCTGGCGGCTGTATCTGCAAAACATTACTTCGATAACAGAGCCGTTATCACCTGGACTGCCGGTAAGGGCTTCTTCGACGGCACTGAGCAGATCGCCGATATACATGATCCTGTTGAAGCTGTTGAATACATCAGTAAATCCGACAAATCTTCCTTCTATTTATTGAAAGATCTGCCTGCTTTTCTTGATGACAACCTGCTGCTTGAGCGGGTACTTCGCGATCTCTACCAGAAAAATAAAAACAGAGATATCTTTGTTTTCATTTCATACCCGACATTGCAATTGCCGGATTCATTAAAGAAAGAAGTCCTGCTGGTTGAGTTTGAACAACCGACAGAAGAAGAAATTATCAGCTACCTGAAAGAAGCGCTGGTGAAGTATAAGCTGGCCGATAAGATCAGTGATGACTGGGTAAACCGAACTGCCAATGCCATGAAAGGACTGGGTCTGGAAGAAATCGGCCATTTGTTATTGACCCTGTTGCGGGTAAAAAAGCTGAAGCCGGAGGAAGTAATTATTGAAACTCAGAGAGAGAAGGGACTGATCCTTAAAAAGGAAAGTTGCCTGCGCTTCGTTCCAGCCATTACCAGCCTCGACGAAGTGGGTGGGCTCGATAACCTGAAAGACTGGGTCACAACACGAAGAGAGCTGTTCAGTCGTGAGGCCATCGCCTCTGGAATCCAGCCGCCATCAGGCATTCTATTTATGGGCGTCAGTGGCTGTGGTAAAAGCATGGCATCAAAAGTTATCGCCAGCGCATGGAATGTTCCACTGGTCCGCCTCGATATGAACCTGGTTATGTCCGGGGTCTACGGTACGCCGGAATTTGCCTTCGAACAGGCCATCAGCCTGGCTGAAAAGATTGCACCCATCGTGCTGTGGATCGACGAAGTAGAAAACAGCTTCGGTTATGACGAAGGCTCGTCCGGTGGCAACATCAATATCTTCTCCAGCTTCCTCACCTGGATGCAGGAAAAATCCCACGATGTGTTCGTTGCCGCTACGGCCAACCGAATCAGGATGCTGCCGGCAGAAATGCTGCGAAAGGGGCGTTTCGATCAGGTGTTCTTCCTAAATCTGCCAAACGAAAATGAACGCCAGGAAATACTGTCTATTCACATCAGGGCAAATGACGGCAACCCGGAAGATTTTAACCTCGACATACTCTCCTCCATTACAAAAAAATGGAGCGGTGCGGAAATTGAATCTCTGATCAGATCTGCCAGAATCCAGGCCTATAAGGAAAAACGCGAATTTAACCAGAAAGACGTCCTGTCCGTAGCCGGCCAGATGGTACCCCTGTCAAAAACTATGGAAGAACAGATCAGAGAACTGACTGGCTGGTCATTTAACCGCGCGACCCCGGCATCAAAATCAGATAAACCCGAAATACAGATGCCGGTTCCGGAAGATCCGACAATTATGAAGTATTGAAAACCAGATGAAGGAATGATGATACGAGACTAAGGAGTAAAGACTAAGGACGAAAGAAAACCTGACTCTGCTGCTCTTTAGTCTTTTGTCCTTAGTCCTTAGTCTTTACTCCTTAGTCCTTCATCTTCATATCAAAACCTCTACCTTCGCCCCTCCCATCTGTGACCGCGTGATCGTCAATTCACCCCCATAGGCTTCAACAATCTCTCTGACGACTGCCAGGCCAATCCCATGCCCCGGCGTTTGCTCATCCCCTCTAGCACCCCGCTGCAATAATTTCTCTATTTGATTTTCCGCCATACCCGGGCCGTCGTCTTCGACGATAATAACGTGTCTCTCGTGTGTCGCTGTTTCTGATTTTTGTGTTTTAACCGTAAACGTCACCGTAGACCTACACCATTTGCTGGCATTGTCGAGCAGGTTGCCGATGACTTCCATCAGGTCGCCTTTCTCACCCATGAAAGTTGCTTTGTTATCAATATCCATGGAGTAAGAAATAGATTTATCCTGATAGACCTTTTGCAAAGAAGCTAGCAAACGCTCTGCTACCGGTAATATGGCAATACCGGATGTCAGGCTCTTACTGCCGGCAGTGGCTGCCTTCTGCAGTTGATATTCAACGATGTGATCCATCCTGCCGACTTCCTCCTCAATCACATGCCGGTCACACTCTTTATCGGTGGATGAATCCGCCACACCACGCAACACGGCCAGTGGTGTCTTTATACTGTGGGCAAGGTCGGCCAGGGTATTTCTGTAACGCTGCAGATGGCGGCGTTCATTGGTCAGCAATAAATTCAGGCTGCCAGCCAGTCCATTCAGTTCTCGGGGGTAATCTTCAGTCAGCTGCTCCCGCTCGCCTCTTTCGACCTGATGAACTTCAGCTTCGATACGCCGCAGCGGCCGCAGGCTCCAGCGCAACACCATCACCTGTACTACCAGCAAGATCAGGGCAGCGGCCGTTAACCAGACAATCAGCGTACGGCGAAATCGCTCTGCCTGTTGATTAAAGGCCTGTGGACTTTCCATGACCCTGAAGCTGTAGCGATGTTCTATCTCCTGTTCGTCAACCCAGACAATACCGTAACTGAAACTAAACCATTCGTTATTATTTATCGACAGACGCTGAAAACGGGATTCATCGACAGCTAAAACATGCTGCGGCGGCAGCTTCATACCCAGAGTAGAAACTGATTGCCATTCAGTCTTGCCCTGGTCATCAACTATCTCAGCAACCAGTCCGGATTCAGGTATGGAAAATCGTGGCTCAGCCAGGTCATTTGCCATCACCAGGTCGCCTGTTGAATCGAGCTCCGCTGCTCCAAGCAAACCGTATAGCTGGCCTTCCAGCTTCCCCTGCTCTGCTTGTTCAGCACTGCTCTGGAAGGCTTTAAACAGCGCTACGCCTGTCAGACCAAGAAAGACAGTCAATATTATTGATGCGGTAAGTAATAAACGTGTTTGTAATGAAGCGCTTTTAAATTTCACTGTCAAGATTCACTGCAAAGCGTAAAACGGTAACCCCTTCCACGTAATGTCTCGATGGGTTTGTAACAGTTTTCAGGATCCAGTTTCTTGCGCAAGCGGCCAATAAATACCTCGATGACATTACTGTCGAGATCAAAGTCCTGATCATAAATATGCTCCGTCAACACCGTCTTGGAGACCACTTCACCTGCATGCAGCATCAGATACTCGATCACCCTGTATTCATAGGCCGTCAATTCAAGTTCTTTTCCATCCGCAGTCACAGACTGTTTTCGCGTATTCAGACTGACCGGACCGCATCGTATCTCACTGTCGCCACTGCCCGCAGAACGGCGAATTAGCGCACGTAATCGTGCCTGCAATTCTTCAATATGGAAGGGTTTGGCAAGGTAATCATCACCCCCTGCTTCCAGGCCCTCTACTTTTTCTTCCCAGCGCGAGCGCGCAGTCAGTATAAG
>JBLYYR010000019.1:0-7295 GCA_048550195.1 Arenicellales bacterium | reverse complement strand
TCTTCGGCCTGGCTGGTATTTTCGCTGCGTTTCGTGGCCATACTGGCAGAGCGGCGGTATCTATGCTGTTGGCGGTGCTAATTCTTTGGGTAAGTTCGACAGGTATTTTTTCTACTTACGTCATCCGCTCGCTGGAGCAGGACTATCCCCCTGTATCGATTGAACAGTTGCCTAATGCAAATGCCATTGTGGTGCTGGGCGGTTTTACTAATGCGACTGGCCACGGGGTGCGGCTGGTGGAACTCAATGATGCGGTTGACCGTTTGTTTCACGGCATGCGGCTTTATCGTGCCGGCAAAGCCCCGCGAGTGATTCTGGTCGGCGGAGCAGCGGCAGGCCATTCGCCGGAGGCGGACTTCATGGCTGATCTGCTCAGTGAGTTTACAATACCACGGGGCAACATGCTGCTGGAAAATCAGAGCCGGAATACCCGGGAGAACGGGGTGAACTCGGTGAAAATCATGCAGGAAAATGGCATCAAAAAGATCCTGCTGGTGACTTCTGCCTACCACATGCGTCGTGCCAAAGGGGTGTTCGTGAAACTCGGCATGGATGTCGTGCCGGCCGCCACCGACTATCAGGTGGCGGAACCTGATCCCTCTATACTCGACTGGCTGCCGGGTGTGGATTCCCTGGGAATGACGACGCTGGGGATTAAGGAGTACCTGGGGTGGTGGGTGTATCGGTTTCGGGGATGGGTTGATTGAAGATCGGGTTTACGTATTACGTATTACGTATTACGAATTACGAATTACGCTTTAGGGAAACTCTGACTAATTCCAAAATCCCGTCATTGCGAGGAACGAAGTGACGCGGCAATCTCTAAGACATTGATTAGATTGAAAGAGGTTGCCACGCTTCGGTGCTCGTGACTGAAGGAAATGCCCGAAGGGTACAATGACGACTTCACCAGAGCGTCCTTAGGTTTTACGTAAAACGTAATACATAATACGTAATACGCATTTATTCATTTCACCTTCCCCCTATCCAGCTCAATAACATAATCTGCCTGCTGTACTGTACTTTCCCGGTGGGCGATAAGGATGATGGTCAGGTTGCCGTGCAGCTGGCTGATGGCTTCCTGTATTCTGTGTTCATTTTCCCTGTCCAGTGCGCTGGTGGCTTCGTCAAGGATCAGTACGTCCGGCTTTCTCAGGATGGCTCGGGCCAGGGCGATGCGCTGGCGTTCTCCTCCCGACAGGCGTAAGCCTCGTTCACCGACCAGGCTGTCCAGGCCATCGGGTAATTGCCGGATGAAGTCTGCCGCGGCTGCCGCTTCCAGTGCAGCCCATAAATCCTCTTCTTGTTTCTCTTCCTTGCAGGCCCAGTTCAGATTGGAACGGATGCTGTCGTCAAACAGGTGGACTTCCTGTGGCACATAGGCGACGTGCTCGCGCCATGCTGGCAGGATTTCTGGCGCAAGTTCCATCTCATCAACAAACAGTTTTCCATTATCAGGGGTCAGGATGCCCATCAGTATATCTGCCAGGGTGCTTTTGCCTGCCCCGGATGGGCCGGTGATGGCTGTTGTTTGTTTCGCCGGGATTGTGATGTTTATATCCTCAAGCGCCGCATGCTGTTTATCGGTGTAGTAGAAGCTGACCTTCTTCAGCGTTATTTCATGCTGCAGTGGGGGAACTGTTTTATCGTTACTGTGTTGTGCCTCAGCATGCTGGTTGAATTTATCGGCGGCCTGTATATAAGCCTCATAGGCCGGCAGCATTCGCAGCATATACTGCCAGTAGTTTTGCCCACTGGACAGTGCCTGGTAGAGGCGGTTGGCCAGGATGATTAGCAGTATCAGACGATCCGCACCCATGCTGAAGGCTGTAAGAGAAAAATAGACAAAAAGGCAGAGCAGGGCAACGGTCAGTATGCGCAGCCACATTTGCGCCGAAACAGATGAGGACATCAGTGCTTTCTGTTCGCCGCGAAGTTTGCGGGTGTCGCTGATGAATTCCTCAATATGGCTTTCTGTGCGGTTATAGCTTTTGGCCAGCTTTAATCCGGCAAAAAATTCGGCCATGGTGCGGTAGAGTGTCCGGCTTGCTTCTACGGCTCGCTGGCCATGTCGGAATACCCGGCGGTTGATTGGTATTACCATGCCATAAAGCAGCAGCCCGGTGATCATCATCAGCACCGTAATGACCGGTGAAATCTGCAGTGAAACCAGTAGATAGACTATAGCCTGGGTAATGACGACGAACAGCTGCAGTGCGCTGTAAGTCCCCTGGCCGATATCACTGACAACCTCATCGAGCAGGTGGACCGAGTCGGCGGAGTGATGATGGCTGTGAAATTGCCAGCTGGCATGGCCGATAGAGCGGTAAAGGCGATTTCTTAGATGGTCGGTATAATCCAGCTGTAGATTGTTCAACAAAACACTGCGGTAACGGGTGAACAGGGCTTCGGCAGTCAGTATCAGGAAGAAGATGAACAGGACCGTTGTCAGGCTATAATTCAGACCCAGTGAATCGAAAAATCCTTGCAGCGTGGTGACAATTTTATTCGAGGCTGCATCGGTGCTGATAAAGCCGGTGAGACCAAGCAGGGGGATCAGCATTAACAGGCCGATGCCCTGCAGCAGCCCTGCAGTAAATAACAGCCCGGCTGCCCAGACTGCACGCAGCTCGGCGTATTCCAGAAAATTCTTCAGATAGTTAGAGAATAGATGGAATGTGTTTGAGGCCATAGAAAAAAAGTATTACGTTTTATGTGTTACGAATTACGTTATTGCTGTCCCACTTAGCCCGGTTTAGACATGGCAATGGTTAAATCCATTTGTAGGTTGGGCTGAAGAATGAAGCCCAACAATGGTTCTACTGATACTATGCTGTTGGGCTTCGTGCCTCAGCGCCAACCTACGACCAAATCTATTTTCATGTCTGATGCAGTTGATTATGACCTATTTCGAATACTACAAAGCACAAAATAGAAATTATATTTATTTATGGGAGAGCTGTGGAATTACGTAAAACCTTCACCCGTAAAAGGTAAAACTTTCGATAAAATAATCGCGTCGAGCGACGCTCCTACAAAAAAATCTTTTTGATTCTTTGCTGGATGTCTTCTGCTGCCTGTTTCGGGTCGGCATTTTCTTTGATCGGGCGGCCAACTACGATGTAGTCGGCGCCATTGTGGAAGGCCTCTTCCACGTCGACGGTACGCTTCTGGTCATCGCTGTTCTTTACCGGGCGGATGCCGGGGGTGACGACGATGAATTTGTCTCCGAGGTGCTGGCGCAGTTCCGAGACTTCCAGGCCGGAGGAGATGACGCCGTCGCAGCCTAGTTGCAATGCGCGTCTGGCGCGGGATAAAACGATGTCTTTGACATCGACCTGAAAGCCGAGGTCACGCACATCCCCTTCATCAAGGCTGGTCAGCATGGTGACTGCCAGCACTTTCATGCCCCCCTTGTCCTTAGCCGCAGCCGCCATGATGCTGTCATTGCCGTGGATGGTGGCGAAGGCGGCACCGTGCTTGCTCAATGCGCGGACGGCGGATTGCACTGTTTGCGGTACATCAAAAAATTTCAGATCGACGAATACCTTCTTGCCCCGGTCGGTAAGCCATTTAACCAGGTCAAAACCGCCGCCGGTCATGAAGAGTTCCAGGCCTACCTTGTAGAAGGTGACACTGTCACCCAGAGTTTCAACAATGGCGCGTGCCTGATCGGTGGAGGGATAGTCCAGTGCGAATATCAGGCGGTCTTCTATGGGGATGTTTTTATCGGAGAGCAGGGAGGTGTTTGTCATGGGAGGGATTGTAACAAAGTTTAAAGATTAAAGGGGAAAGGGGGAAAGGATCGTTTTACGTGTTACGTTTTTATGTTTTACGTAAAACCTAAATCGTAAACCCTGATACGATCTTCTTTTGTAGGTGCGTCGCTCGACGCGATTCTTTAAAGGCAGGGGAAAAGGGAAAGGATCGTTTTACGTATTATGTATTACGTAAAACCTAAATCGTAAATCGTAAACCGTAAAACGATCTTCTTTTGTAGGAGCGCCGCTCGGCGCGATGCTTTAAAGACAGAGAAAAGGGGAAAGAAAGACTATGGACTCGGGACTAAGATGGGGAGATTGGGAGGTGCGCTCTCGCCGCGAATGAAAAATGTGAAAAACTAAAATTTCTCCTCGATTAAAGTCCTTACTTGATAATCATTGCCGATGGGTTGAAAATATGCCGACAGGAAAAGATGTCGGAAAACCTGAGACCTGAACTATGCACTTTGAACCAGCCAACAAAGAAAAGAAAAGAATTTCAGTAAAGGTGCCACTGATCCTGCTCGCTGTCTGGTTGCTTGGGTCCAGCTGGTACTGGATGTGCGGGGTTAAGGACTTGTGTGGTGGCGTCAGTGTTCTTGAGGAAACTCTAAATGAATCTTCTTCGACTTCAATAGACAAATAGTAATGGGCCCATTTATGCAGGAACTGGTTTCTTTTATTTCAATTATGCTCGGCACGGTTGTTCTGACGGCCTGGGTGATGTGGATACTTTTGCGTCCCAGCGGGGACAACAAGGTTGAGGAATTTGCCTCCAGGTCGGCGCGGGATGGGCTGACTGAGGCGGTGATGGAGAATAATGAGCTGAAGAACAAGGTCACCCAGCTGGAGCGTGAACTCAAGTTGTTGATGAGTGAGGGCTATCCGGGGAAGCCGGAGGACGAGGAGCAGGAGGCAAGGGAAAAGGGGAAAGGGGAAAGGTTAGAGTCAAAGGATGAGGGGCTAAGGACTAAGGATGAAGAGGCGCAAAGTAGGAGCGCCGCTCGGCGCGGTGGTTTAAATAGCAGGGATAAAGCGGAAGTGCCAAAGACTAAGGGCGAAAGAGAAGGTGTCGAAGAGGAAAACAGGAAGGCGCAGGAAAATCTTTTAAGAATTAAGGAACTGGAATCTCAGATTCAGGAAAATGAAGCCAGGGTTAAAGCTAAGACTGAAGCGGCCCCGTCTCCAGAAGTGGTGCCTCTTTCTGAAGCGCCGCGTGTAACCAACGAGGCTGAGAAGAAGAAAATTGCTGATTATCTGGCCAGTGTGGCAGAAACGACTGAGCGACAGATGAAGGAAGTCAAAGCACTTGATGAGATGGAAAGTCGGTATTCGGATGATAACCTTAAGAAAATCAAAGGTATAGGTCCTCATCTCGAAGGCAGGCTGAAAAAGGAAGGTATCAGCAGCTACCAGCAGATTGCTGATTTTAATGAAGATGAGATCCGTCGTGTTTCCACGCTAATTGGTTCCTATCCGCGAAGAATTCGCCGCGAGGGCTGGGTTGAGCAGGCAGCGAAGCTGATTGATAAAGGTTAGAAGAGTGTTTTACGTTTTATGTGTTACGTATTACGAAAAACCTAAACCGTAAACCCTGATACGATCTTCTTTTGTAGGAGCGCCGCTCGGCGCGATGGTTTAAAGGCAGAGGAAAGGGGGAAAGGATCGTTTTACGTGTTACGTTTTACGTCACTGCTGTCCCATAAACTTTCCATTGCCATTTTGATTCTGAACACGCATCAGGCAAGCAGCAGAAATACTCTCCTCTCGCAGAGCCGCAAAGACGCAGGGAAAGCAAAAGAAAAAATATTTTGATTTACAAAGAAAAAGGTTTTTGATCTCCCCGTGTTCTCCGTGACCCCCGTGAGAGACAAAGCCTTTAGTGTTTGACCTTTAATTCTAAATCAAAACATATCTTCTCACTGAACCCACGCAGAACACAGGGAAACCAAAGAAAATATTTTGATATACAAGAAAAATGCCTTTGACCCCCTTGCGACCCTCGCGATAGACCAGGGTCTTTGATCCTGCTTTTTTTAATGTTGCATAAAACGTAACACATAAAACGTAAAACTTTTTTCCACCCCGACCGACTATTCGATACCAATCTGTGTCAAACTATGGCCTCACTTTTTTCTCGAGGTAAGGGCTATGCGAGTCATTTTATTAGGCGGTCCCGGTGCCGGTAAAGGTACTCAGGCAGGATACATTAAAGACAAATATAATATTCCACAGATCTCCACGGGTGACATGTTACGCGCTCATGTAAAGGCCGGCACTGAGCTGGGTGTCGCAGCGAAGAAGATTATGGATGTAGGCGGACTGGTCTCCGATGACATCATTATGGGCATGGTAAAAGAAAGAATTACTGACGATGATTGCAAAAACGGTTATTTGTTCGATGGCTTTCCCCGCACTATCCCGCAGGCCGATGCACTGAAAGACGCCGGTGTGCAGATTGATGCTGTTGTGGAAATCGACGTGCCGGATGAGGAGATCATCAAGCGCATGTCCGGTCGGCGTGTCCACCTGGCCTCCGGTCGCACCTACCACGTCACATTTAACCCGCCGAAAGTAGCCGGTAAAGATGATGAAACCGGCGAAGATCTGATCCAGCGCGATGACGACCAGGAAGATACCGTCAAGGCCCGTCTCGACATCTACCACGAACAGACCGAGCCACTGATTGAGTTCTATACCCGCGAAGCCGACAACGGGTTGAATTACGTCAAGGTTGATGGTGTGGGTGGCGTTGATTCAATTCGCGATCAGATTTTTCAGGGGCTTGGTTAAAAGCAGATGAAGGACGAAAGACTAAGGACAAAAAAACCGGCTATACATCCTTACTCCTTAATCCTTAGTCCTTAGTCCTTAGTCCTCATTTCATGACATCCCCAAAACTCCTTTCAAAGCTCACTTTGGAGCGAATTCGTCCCTGGTTTGATGACGGGTCTTTTCAGCGTGGAACTGACTACTGGAAGACCGGCCATGTCAGGCGGGTGAAGGCAACTGAAGAGGGGGTGGAGCTGGCAATTCAGTCTTCTGTCTCTGGCAGTCGCAGTCTGGTCTATCATCAGGAAATTGAAGTCTATGAGTATGATGGCCTGATCGAGCTGAGTGGTGAATGCAGCTGCCCGGTGAGTTTCAACTGCAAGCATGTGGTGGCGGTGCTGTGTGATTTGATTGACCGCTATGCCATTACGGCGAGTTCCGGCGAGATCGATAAGCCTGTTGAGGAATGGCTGGGCAAGTTGTCTGAAACGACGGCCTTAAGTGAGCAGTCGGACAGTGGCGGGGAGCCGAAGCAGGATTCAATACAGCTGCAGTATCTGATCAACCCGGAACCGGCCGATGTAGCGGGTTCACGTTTCAAGATAAAGGCCTCGGTATTCAAATCTCGCGTGCTGAAAAAGGGTGGTTACGGCAAGCCGGTCAAGCATTCTTTTGACCGCCTTGGTGTCGGGCATTATTTCGATGATTTTGTCACCCCTGCCGACAAGCTGATTGGCTCACTGGTGGGAAAGCAGACCTCTT
>JBLYYR010000018.1:0-8943 GCA_048550195.1 Arenicellales bacterium | reverse complement strand
TGTTATGGCGAAGTTTAACCGTCGCTGTGCCGCGCAGCGTTGCCAGCGAAATTCTTTCCTGGGTGTCGAGAAATTCCCGGGCTAATCATTTTGTGTAAAAGGATGGGTGAAGGGCATGGATAAGATTATGAATCCTGAAGTTGTAAAAGTGTTTAATGATTATCCAGAGCCTGTTCGTCAAAAACTAATGCTTCTTCGCCAGTTGGTTCTGGATACAGCATCAGAAACGGAAAACGTCAGCACACTTGAAGAAACGCTGAAATGGGGAGAGCCGAGCTATCTTGCAGAGAGCGGAAGTGCTATCAGGTTGGGTTGGAAAGAGTCAAGATCAGGACAATATTTAATGTGTTTTCACTGTAGAACCAAGCTGCTTGATACATTTAAAGAACTTTATGGAGACAAGTTCAAGTATGAAGGTAACAGGGCCATTGTGTTCAATGAAGATGATGAAATTGCAACCAATGAACTGAAACATTGCATATCGTTGTCGCTCACTTACCATCGTAGAAAACACCGTCCAATGTTGGGGGTATGAAGAAAGCACTTACCAAACACATCCAGCACATGAAATCGCGGCGTTGATGTTTACATGGCTGTGCACAACGGACTGTTGCATGCCTGGCAGCAGTCATTCGGTCAGCTGCATCGAGAATGGTGAGATTGTCCCTGCAGGTCTGGTTAAGCCCATATCGACTTGGGGTGAGGAAATCGCTTATGTTGGAGGTGATGAGATTGGGTGCGATGACGTATTGGTCAGCCTCCGCGAAGCTATCTACTCCAGGCTCAATAGTCCGGTGACTACCTGCTTAGCTGGCAGGTGGCGATAAAGCCAGTAACCGCAGGAGCCGGCTTCTTAGGCGATGGCTTGCCTGGATGGTTTGGAGCGTAACTCATTGTAATTCTTGTTTATGACACATTGTGGAGTGTCGATGGTGCCCGCTGAAAGGATTGCTGCTGGGCGAGAATGCAACGCATAAGTGATGGGCATGAATTCCTTGTAAACATCGAGACCGGCGTAGACTGTGGTGCTAAACTGTTTCGTGTCTGGCTTAAATGTGTGTGTATCGATGTATTATACCGCGGCCTGCAGCTTAGCTCGCGATGTGGCTGGAGGCCCGCCTACCGGTGTGGAAGTTACAAGGTCTAGGTGAAATTTAATATGGGTGAAAGGTACAAATTCCTGGGTGCTGCGCCATGGTCGAATCAAAAGGTTAGTAAGCCTGTTCAATATCTCGCATGGGTATTAACGATCAGCGGTATCTTTGCAGTAAGTTCAATAGTCTATTTTGGTTTTTTAGAAGGTATAGAAAACTACAATATACTTATTTATTCAAGTATGGTTGTCGGGCTAATTTATTATTTTCTTATATTTAGTTATGTCGCTATAAAAGGTAAGGCACCGCCGGGTTGGCTGCCATGGGCGCAATGACTCCACCATCCTCTAGTAAGCTGATCATGTACGCCCGTAGATAGCTCGAGCTCGGAGCAGCGTGGCGCCACATGTTTATAACGTCAGCAGTGTCGCGGAGATGGAGTGCAAGCTTGAAAATTAAAAGAGCGACAGAATCAGATTTAAATGATGTGCTGTACGTTGTAGGGCAGGCTTTCGGTAAGGATGCGGGGCCGGAAAATATAGAGCTGGTAAAGGGGCTGTTGAACGACCCGACTGCAATGCCGCTGTTATCCATTCTCGCGTTTTGCGATGATTGCGCAATCGGATACATCCTGTTCTCCAAAGCGTGTTTAACTGATGTCGACACTTCAACACCATCTGTAATACTGGCGCCGCTTGCAGTTGTTCCCGATGCGCAAGGCGAAGGTGTGGGTGGCCGACTTATTAAAGAAGGCATCAGGCTGCTGTCAGAAACAGGGGGCGAACTGGTATTTGTTCTCGGGCATTCTGAATACTACCCGCGTCATGGTTTCAAGCCAGCCAGTGCTCTCGGATTCGAGCCACCGTATGCAATTCCAGTAAAACACGTTAATGCGTGGATGGTTCGAGAGCTGCGCCCCGGTGTGATTGGACGCGTCAGAGGAAAGGTTGGGTGTGCGGATGTATTGAATAAGCCCGAGCATTGGCGTGAATAATCAGGTTATCGCTATTAATCCCGCTTACTCGGAAAGCGAAGATCGACACTCCTTCTTATGTGATGGTGGCAGACCTGCAGTCCGATACAATGCACCCATGACGTTTAATTCGAACATTTTATATGGTAAGTGAGTGAATTTATGAAACTGGAATCACTGGCGTTACATCATGGGTATGAATCAGAAGCTACAACTAAAGCGGCGGCGGTGCCTATCTATCAAACCACGTCATATACCTTCGACAATACACAGCATGGTGCAGACCTTTTTGATCTTAAAGTTACCGGGAACATCTATACGCGGATAATGAATCCAACCACTGATGTGCTTGAGCAGCGTTTGGCCGCGATGGAGGGAGGCATCGGTGCGTTAGCCGTGGCTTCGGGAATGGCGGCAATCACTTACGCTATTCAATGTATATGTGATGTAGGTACCAATATAGTCAGCACGGCCCAGTTATACGGTGGCACTTATAATCTTTTCGCTCATACATTGCCCCGGCAGGGTATCGATGTTCGCATGGTTTCACATGATGATTTTGACGGATTTGAGAGGGCTGTCGACGAGAATACGCGAGTGATCTTTTGTGAGTCTATCGGCAATCCTGCCGGTAACGTCGTGGATATTGAGAAATTAGCGGAGATTGCGCATAGAAACGGGATTCCCTTGATTGTGGATAATACAGTAGCTACGCCCTATTTGTGCCGTGCGGTTGAACTGGGCGCTGATATTGTTATTCATTCATTGACTAAGTACATTGGTGGGCACGGTACTTCGATCGGAGGTATTATCATCGATTCCGGTAAATTTGATTGGGTGGCCAACAAAGAAAGATTTCCGGTCTTGAATGAACCGGATCCTTCCTATCATGGGGTTGTATATACGGAAGCTCTCGGGCCGGCGGCTTACATAGGACGATGCCGCGTTGTACCGCTTAGAAACACTGGAGCCGCAATCTCCCCTTTCAACGCCTTTCAGATCCTGCAGGGACTTGAAACACTGGGGCTTCGAATGGAAAGGCATTGTGAAAATGCCGAAAAACTCGCTGAGTATCTTGATAAGCACGATAAAGTTAAATGGGTGAAATATGCCGCCTTGCGCGACAGCCCTTATCATAAGACCTGTCAAAAAATAACAGGCGGTAAAGCATCTGGAATACTCAGCTTTGGAATTAACGGAGGTTCAGAAGCCGGCGCTCAATTTATTGATGGGTTAAAAATGATTCTTCGCCTGGTGAATATTGGTGATGCAAAATCATTGGCTTGTCATCCGGCGTCTACCACTCACCGGCAGTTGGGTGACGATGAACTGGCTGCTGCCGGTGTCAGCCCGGATCTCGTTCGGATATCTGTAGGTATTGAGAGCATCGACGATATCATCGCTGATGTCAGCCAGGCTCTCGATAGTGTATCGTAAAGCGCAACGAGTCTTTGTCTACTGAGTTGGCAGGGCAGGGCAGGGCTAAAATGATAAAAGGTACACAAACATACTGGAATCCGTTGCTTTCTGAGAATAAAATTCGAGGGAATGGACGGTGTTGCTCAATAAATGGATCCCGCAATTGATGAAGAAAACAGGGAATTTACCAGGCTAACGCGTTTTGTGCCGGGAGCAGATTCTTTTTTGTTTGGTCCAAAGGGACAGGACTATCCAGAAGAAGCAATGGTTACTCAGGGTAGCTTTTATGATGCGGCCTTTAGGATGTGATTGGAGATTATGCAATTCGGTACCCCAGCGGATGTGAACGGTCCATATACCGATGGTGTATGCGTTGTTCTGGAGATGTCGTACGCAAGTCAGATGACTGGCAAGGACATCGGGAGATGGGAGATTGGTCGCGTGGATGTCGGAATGCATGTCGGCAGATCTTTAAAGAGATTTGAAACCTAAAGTAGCAGTAATGGCTAAAATACTAATTATCTATTCAACGACAGATGGACACACCAGAAAAATCTGTATTCATCTACAGCAAATAATTGAAAATCAGGACAATCAAGTAACAGTTATTTCCGTAGATGATGCGAGTTCGATCGACTTGGCCCCATTCGACAAAATAGTAATTGGAGCAAGTATCCGCTATGGAAAACACAGTCCTAAGATCTACGAATTCATAAAAGATAATTCACAGGTTCTGGACAGTAAACCCAACGCCTTTTTCTCTGTAAATGTGGTTGCACGTAAACCGGAAAAAAACACACCAGAAACAAATCCGTATCTCATAAAGTTTCTTAAACAAATATCCTGGCGACCAAAAATACTCGGTGTTTTTGCGGGGAAAATAGACTATCAAAAATACAGGTTTCTGGATCGTTTTATGATCAGGTTAATTATGTGGATGACTAAAGGGCCAACTGATCCAAACACAAATATCGAATTTACAGATTGGAAACAAGTCGACGAATTTGGGACGGTTATTAGTGAGATGTAACAAATGGGCGACAAAATAACCGCGTCATTGAACAATCCGGGGGGTAAACCGACGGCTCCTGCAGTACCTCGCAATCGGGTCTTTTCCTGGTTTTTCCCGCGTGTTTAAAGTGATAGAACAGGTCACCAACACCAGGAAATTTCCGTTACCCTGGAATGGCATGGTCTACTAGTGTTGTAATCTGAGGTGTACCAAACAACAGACAAGGAGAAACGAATTGGCCAGACTGTCCGCAATTGAAGGCATTGGGAAGGCTTACTCGGCCAAACTCGAAGAAGCGGGTATTGGTACGTTAGAAGACCTTTTAAAAGTATGCTGTGAGAAAAAAGGTCGTAAGGAAATATCGGAAAAATCCGGTATTAGCGAGAAACTGGTGCTTAATTGGGTAAATCGTGCTGACCTGTCAAGAATAAAGGGCGTCAGTACTCAGTATGCTGACCTGCTCGAATGTGCAGGTGTTGATACTGTTCCTGAATTGGCTCAGCGAAACCCCGAAAATCTTCAGGCCAAGATGGCTGAGATAAATGGGGAAAAAAATCTTGTGCGAAAAGTGCCGACAGCGTCACTAGTTCAGGATTGGGTGGCTCAAGCCAAGGAATTACCTCGACTGGTTACTCATTAGCTGAATCACTGCATAGCCACAGCGTTGCAAGGGCTGCTAAAACCGCTTACCACTATATACCGTGCAGGGTTTGGATGTCTGTTAAGCGAGGATTTTCGCGTTGAATAGGCGGAGTTGAAAAACAGGAGAAGCAAATGGCAAACGAAGGGTACCACGAACCAATCGACGAACTCTCAGATGAAACCAGAGATATGCACAGGGCGATTACATCGTTAATGGAAGAATTGGAAGCGGTGGACTGGTACAACCAAAGGGTTAACGCCTGCAAAGATAAAGACCTCAAGGCTATACTTGCCCATAACAGGGATGAAGAAAAAGAACATGCGGCAATGGTTCTTGAATGGATTCGTCGTAAAGATTCAGTGTTTGATAAAGAGTTGAAAGATTTTCTATTTACGGAAAAATCTATTGCACACGAATAATAAATGTACTGTCAGTAAGGTGCCGTGGGCTGCCAAGAGTGGCTCGGCTTCCGTCAGCCTGCAGCTTACGGCTATTCGAATTTGAGGCCGTACAGGACTCTAACCAATCGGACAACTATGGAGTCCCTCTTCTGTTTTTCCCGCTGGTCTATCTTACCAGACGCCATGATGTTGTTTATATGCCGACATCTGGTGGTTACTCGCTTCTGCTTAGTGTTGAAGAACCGCAAAGCTTTATTGAAGCGCTTCAGCAGTACGATCCTCAGGCAGCAAGGTAGGGCCGTAGAAAAGGCGAAGCGTTACAACTGCTGCTTGGACAGCGGTCGCACATGGAGCTGGCGGAAAACGCGGCAGCCACTATGGCCTTTCCAATTGTCTCGATTATCAGGATCGTCAAGCTGTTGTATCCGAGTATATTAATAGTTTCCGGTATTGTAAGGTGGTGGTGTAATAATCAGGCATAGTGTAAAAAAGCTGGAAACTGTAAATAACAAAATCGGTCAAATAATGGATATCGAAGCACATGTGAACAAGGTTCAGGAATTCGTGCAGGACGGAAACTACCACGCAGCGCTAAATATTGCACTTTCAGATCTTAATGAATGCCGGAGAAATGGAGATCAAGCAGCTGTCGATACTTTTCTGGGCGTTATCGAGGAAATTGCAAAGACTCTTGCTCATGAATTTGGCAGTCACGAGTATCTGTGCCGAGCGAAAGATAAATAAATATTGCCGCCGCTAAGAGCATCCAGGGATGAAGCAAGCAGCCCAGTATCAGCCGCCAATGACTTGAATATCAGACAGGCTGTCCTGAGGGTAGCTGTTATACCGTGCGGTGGGAAAGTGTTTTAAGGGCCCCAATATTGAAGACAATCCAGCCTTTTCATCTGGCAGTACCTGTTACAGATATACAGGCAGCCAGGAAATTCTATGGTGAGCTATTGGGCTGCAAAGAAGGACGCAGCACTGAAAACTGGGTGGATTTCGATTTCTTTGGTCATCAACTGGTTATTCACTATAAAGCAGCCGATGAAGTGCAGGCTAGTGGCAAGCATTACAATCCAGTTGATGGTCATGACGTCCCGGTGCCTCATTTCGGTGTGGTGCTCAATTGGGTGGATTGGGAGAGCCTGGAGCGAAGGCTGAATTCAGCGAACGTTGCGTTCCTAATAAAGCCTTATATCAGGTTTAAGGGCCAGGTGGGTGAGCAGGCCACGATGTTCCTGCTGGATCCGTCTGGTAATGCGCTGGAGTTCAAGGCATTCAGGGATACTAGTCAATTGTTCGCGAAGTGAGTCCGCATCGCTAGGGCATTTGGAAAAATGCTATTCAGGCCGTCCGTGCTGCATTCATACCGCTATTTCCCTGCTTGAGCCAGGCCTGCTTATGATCCTTAATCAGCGTCTGTGCGCGAATGGCGAGAGACCTGTCAAGTTCAGACGCGCGTTGCAGTGCTTCATAACCCACCTGCGAGTAGCCGCAAGCCAGCATTTCACGGCCACTTGCATAACATATATCCGCATTATCCTGATTGCTCCTGTACATGCTCAGATAAACCGATGTGGCATCCGTCTTATCGAGGAAGCTGGTGGCCAGTTGAATATAGTGCAGTGCAGATTCTCCACGCAGATATTGTTTTTGGGCGCGTTCCTGAAGTTTCTCGAACCGCGTCTTCTCTTTGCGGAAACTGCGGTAAAGTTGGCTCCATTCCGTGGAGACCATGGATTGCCAGTATTGATCCAGATTCTTCAGGATTGCACCGGATTTGAATATACCGTGAAAAGCATTGCGCTCCGGCAGCTTTGACCATTGCAGGTGATCTATACCGAGAACCGCAAGAAGATCGCGCAGATCCGTATGACTGGGATCCCGGCTGGTCTGAGCCTGCAGCAACCAGCGCTTCGCGGAGTCTTCAGTGAGAGTTCTTTCCAGTATCAATTCGAAGTGACTGAAGGGTTTCACAACCGGCGTGGGGCAGCGTTCCGCGGCTTTGAATATCATAGGCCAGTAATGTTGGTCCAGAAATGAGTCGGCAACCACATGGTTCGCCAGGTAGTCCATGGCATTGTTTTCTTTGGTATTTTCAAGTATCCAGCGGCTCTGGATCTGTTGCAAATGAGCGCGTAAATCTGTGCTGAGTCTTTGCGTAAAATCAGCAATCCTGGTTACGGGTGTTAAAAACAGTTGTGCGTACAGTGTCGGGTTTCTTGCGAGCGATTTGGAGATGATGGTCCAGTCATCTGAAGCCTGAACCGCCCAACCCAGCACACTGTTCTGCCTACGCACAGTAGCTGCGAAGGCTCCGGCCAGGGCAAGCCGGAACTGGCCCGGTGATATGAAAAACAGGCTTGGAGCCCCGACGCAGAGGGTGAACTTGTGGAAAAACGGTATTGGCCAGCTCGGTGTTGCCTGAATTATCAACTCCGCCTGCGGTGTAAGAACGACATGGTCTATTGGTTTGATTCCGAAGTGTGATACACGGCGCTCCAGCATGGAGAATAACAGCGGAGCCTGTTTTTCTTCCAGTGGGACGCCCGAGGGCGTGCTGGTACGCAAGTAATACAATTGCATCGACAGTATTCCGAAAAACACACTGCTGCACCCCAGTACCCCGGTCAGGAACAAGTCCAGTGGCCCCTGAATGTGATTGAGCAGGTATATTGTCACTGCGGAGGCTGCCGTCAGTAATATAACCGGTGACAGCATCAGAGCGCAGCCAATGATATTGGCAAGTGTCAGCAGAACAAGGCAGAGGCGATTGGAGCGTTCGACGGTGCGCCTGGCCTTTGTAAAGGTCGGTGCAAACCAGATTGAAATCTGTTCACTTAATGCATGCTGTTGCATCAGTAGTTCTCCAAGTCACGCGCTTGTATGACATTCTGCAGCTGTTCGAACCGGGATTCAGAGAATTGCTTCACATTCGCGGACCGCCGACTGAGACCAGCGTCACCAATTTGTTATATAGGGTGCAATCGCTGCGTTCAGCCCGTGCACAGATCATAATCGGATACATAAAATGCCTTGTGAAACAGGTGCCAGGATGAAATCATGGAAGACGCTCTTGGTTCCCGGGAACTGTGGAGTTACTTATCAGCCTGTTGTTGCTGAGCGCTATCGAAACGCCGCCCTGATAACCATTCGTCTAGTGGTTGGATGAAGGGCTGCTGACCATTGTCCAGAAACCAGGAATCAACAGCGTATCGTTCACCTGTGCGTCGATCGCGAATCACAGCCGACCAGTGCAGATCAAGAATCCAGGGGGACCGCAGCTTGCGATCCTCCACATCGTGCCACTGTATCAGGCCATCCTGACTCAACAGTTGCAGATAGGTGGTGGTGTTCTTCGATTCGGAGATACAGTCAAGTTGGCCAGGCAGGCCGGC
>JBLYYR010000017.1:0-11999 GCA_048550195.1 Arenicellales bacterium | reverse complement strand
CCCGAAGCGATAAAAGGACTTCCTGCAATTGCGGCACAGGGCCAGGGCGGCCTGCTTGATGTAGTCCTGCATCCTGAGTACGCAAGCAATGGCTGGATCTATTTCTCCTATACGGCGGGGTCAGGCAATAAAACCGGCACCGAAGTGGGGCGTGGTCGTTTTGTCGACAGAAAAATAATTGACTGGCAAACACTGTTCCGACTTCAGCCCAAAAGTACCACAGGCAGGCATTTTGGTTCACGGCTGGTCTTTGACAGAAACAACTTCCTTTACATCACACTCGGTGATCGTGGTGAACGCTTTCGTTCTCAGGATCTGAATGACCATGCAGGCTCAATAATTCGCCTGCATGATGACGGCAGCATTCCCGGCGACAACCCGTTTATCAGGCAAAAAGACAAACAGGATGCGATATACAGCTATGGCCATCGAAACATCCAGGGTGCTGTGCTGCATCCGTCCACCGGCATGCTATGGGTTCATGAACACGGACCACAGGGCGGCGATGAGCTGAATATCATCGAAGCTGCCCAGAACTACGGCTGGCCAGTCATCACTTATGGCAAGGAATATGGCAGCGGTGATGATATCGGTGAAGGGACGCACAAGGGTGGCATGCAGCAACCAATACACTACTGGGTACCGTCTATTGCGCCTTCCGGCATGGCTTTCTACAACGGTAATAAATTTCCAGACTGGCAGGGGGACCTGTTTATCGGCTCGTTAAAATTTCAGCTACTGGTAAGGCTGGAACTAAACGGGAACAAAATATTACATGAAGAACGTCTGCTAAAGAAAGAACTTGGCCGGATACGGGATGTGCGCAACGGCCCAGACGGCTACCTATATCTACTCACCGATGCCGAAGATGGAAAACTCGTTCGCTTGCAGCCTTGAGGGTAGCTCTATTAATTCTGGTGATGCTATATTGAAATCAGAAAAGCCATCAATAACCTTCGGGAGAAAGAAATGATCAAAACCATCCTGATCGCCGTGCTAATGATTTTTTCACAACATGCCCTTGCCTTTCATGAGCCATGGGTGACCACCGAATACCCTCAGGATAAGGAAAAGCTGTGGTGGGATGATGCGTGGTGGGAAGAGGGAAAATTAGACAGCCCGAAGACCTATAAAGTAAAAATGGAAACTATCACTTATAAAAATGGTGATACGGAGGTCCCCGCCTATATTTTCCGCCCTGAAAAACCGGGAAAATATCTTCCTGTCCTTTTTCAGCATGGCCGCCGGGGGCTGGACGATTTAACCTTGCTACTTCCCAGGCGACTAGCTGCAAGAGGCTTTGTTGTGCTGGCACCGGATGTCTATAGTGGTAGATTTATTGAGCCTTTCCCAATGGGACATGATTATGCAACCGAGTCAGACGTTGCCAACGGCATAGATGCTTTACTTAAATTGCCCGACATCATTGGCAACAAGGCATGTACCGTCTCACACACCCGTGGTGGCTACATGACCTTGAAAGCTCTGGTTACGCACAAGAAACAGGAAAATATCGCCTGTTATGTCTCCTCCTATCCTCACTGGCAGGACCCGAATGCGCCCGAACCTATGCAGATATACCAGTATGCGCCTGAAATCGAGGATCTGAAAATACCGGTGCTGGTGTTTCTGGGGGAGCATGACCAATACCAGAGAATACGCCCGATTATAGCTGGTATTGAAACGCTTGAAGAAAATGGCATGAAGCCACAGTTAATTATCTATCCGGGGGTCGGTCGCGGTTTTGATTTTCGTCCACAACACGTGCGCATCTTTGCGGATGATTTAGCGGCAAAAGATGCCATTAGAAGGACGGAAATATTTATCAGGTCTCATTTGAAATAATTCAGGACAACAAAGCAACACTCTTTGCCTGCGCATAAATTGACTTGCCGGGTTTTAAATCAAGCAAGGCAGCTGATTTACGTGTAATACGGGATAATAATGGTACCCCTCCCACCAGCAACCGAACGGTAAGCTGAGTTTTCCCCAGTGGCGTAATCTCATCAATGACAGCCGGAAAAATATTCAGGATGCTGGTATCGGACTGGTGTTGCAGGGTGAGGCTGACATCTCGTGCAACAACCCGCAACCTGACAGAGCGACCAACAGCTAATGCCTTACGTGAGACTGTAAAACGGCCACCGGGAAAATCCAGGTAGGTCAGATCATATTCATCATCGTGGGCCGCTACCACCGCTTCAATAAGCGCCTCTGCATCATCGCTATGGGCAAGCGGAAGATCAAATCGGGTCAACATTTCTGCAATACCTCCTGTCGCTATCACCCTGCCCGCTTCAAGCAATACCAGATGATCAGCCAGCCGTGCCACTTCATCAGGTGAATGACTGACATAGAGCACCGGAATATCCAGTTCATCGTGCAGTGACTCGAGGGTGGGCAGGATTTCCTGCCTGGCAGCAGGGTCCAGTGATGCCAGCGGTTCATCCATCAGCAGAATACCCGGACTCACAGCCAACGCCCTGGCAATGGCAACGCGCTGTCGTTCACCACCCGATAAAGTCGCTGGCCTGCGTGCCAGCAGATGCCCGATACCTGTCAATTCGATAGTCTGATCCAGCGAAAATTTCCGCTCTTTTCCAGGCAAGCGTTTTACACCATAGGCGACGTTATCGCGCACATCCAGGTGCTCGAACAAACTGGACTCCTGAAACACATACCCCAATGGACGCTGGTACGGCGGTACAAACTGTCCCCTGTCCTGCCAGACATCATCTCCTACCTTCAGGAAACCATTGCGACAGTTTTCCAGACCGGCCATAAGTCGCAGCAATGTCGTCTTGCCGCAACCCGATGGGCCCAATAATGAAGTCACTCCTGCAGCCGGGAGTCTTAAATCAACATCCAGCGAGAATGCTCCCTGGTAAAGCTGAAATCTGGCCTCTATGGTCATGTCTGAATAGAACTCACGCCTGTATCAGCCTGAATCGGCGGTTAATCCCATAAACAGTCATTAACATTAGAAAAGAAAGCAGCAGCAATCCTGCAGACAACCAATGGGCATTTTCATATTCCATCCCTTCTACATGATCGTAAATGGCAATAGAGACTACCTGGGTCTCGCCGGGAATATTGCCACCTATCATCAGTACTACACCGAATTCACCCAGTGTATGAGCAAAACCCAGCACAGCGGCAGTTAGAAAACCTGATCGAGCCAGCGGCATTGCGACAGTGAAAAAACTGTCTATTGGCGAGGCGCGCAGGGTTGCCGCCACTTCAAGTGGTCGACGACCAATGGCCTCGAAAGCATTTTGTAATGGCTGAATCACAAAAGGCGTGGAGTAGATGACTGAGCCAATAACCAGACCTGTAAAAGTGAATGCCAGCGACTTACCACCCAGCATCTCCAATAACCCGGCCAGCGGGCCATTTGCACCTAACACTAGCAACAGATAAAAACCCAGCACAGTAGGGGGCAATACCAGAGGCAAAGCCACCAGTGCCTCCAGCATAAACTTGAATCGCCATTGTGTACGAGACAACCACCAGGCAAGCGGCGTTCCCAGCAACAACAGGATCAGTGTCGTCACAGCTGCCAGCTTCAGGGTAATCACAAGTGCGGTGAGATCAGCTTCGTTAAACATCGTTAAATTCTACCGTGTCTCGTAACCATGATCGTTGATTGTCTTCAACGCTTCTTTACTCTGGATATAGGAAAGAAAACTTCGTCCCGCCTCGGTATTCTTAATTAATACTGCCTGTTGCTCTATGGGACTATAAAGCGCCTGTGGAATTTTCCAGTATGAGCCATTAATTCGCTGTTCAGGAAACTTCAGCTGCGAGCAGGCAACAAAGCCCAGCTCTGCATTTCCACTAATAACGAACTGATAGGACTGGCCAATGTTTTCTCCACGTACGATTCTACCCTGCATGTCACCCCACAGTCCGCGGGATTGCAGCACCTCTCTGGCCGCCCTTCCGTAAGGGGCGAGCCTGGGGTTTGCAATAGCCAGATAGCGGAAATCGCCCTGCTCCAGCACCTTACCAGAAGAATCGACAACGTGCTCTTCTGGGCTCCACAGGACAAGCTTGCCAAACGCATAGGTGAAACGGCTGCCGGGCACCACCAGGCCCTCTTCTTCAAGTAGTTTGGGGCGCTTTTTATCGGCAGCAAAAAAGGCATCAAACGGTGCACCGTTTCTAATTTGTGCATAGTGCTTGCCCGTTGAGCCAAAAATAAGTTTCACTTTATGCCCTGTGTTCGCCTCAAACTGATGGATAAGACTAGTCATCGCACGTGTGAAATTACTTGCTACGGCAACACGAAGCTCTGCCGCCATAGACTGGGTACTTGCAAATATCAATGCCCACACGATAATAAATCTTAAAATCATTTCATTTTTAATCTTAAGTTGTAGACACCAGAGTATTGCAACGCCTATATAATAACCCACTAATATATCGTATAATGGCAGGTCATTCCCTGCCCGCGTAAAAGGCCTGCCATGTCCGCATCCGAACCATCATCAGAACAACCTGCCGATTTTAAGAGCCTGGGGCTATCATCTAATCTGATGAAAGCACTCAATGATATAGGCTATGAGTCGCCTTCGCCAATCCAGCAGGAATGTATCCCGCATTTACTTGATGGCCACGACATCATTGGACAGGCGCAGACAGGCACAGGTAAAACGGCGGCTTTCGCCCTGCCCTTGCTTGATTTAATTGATCTTAAGAAAGCCCATCCACAAATGCTGGTACTGGCACCGACCAGGGAACTCGCCATACAGGTGGCCGAAGCCATACAGTCATATGCCCATTACATGAAAGGGTTTCACGTTCTGCCTATTTACGGCGGGCAGGCATACAACTTACAGCTGCGTCCTCTAAAACGTGGTGTCCATGTTGTGGTGGGTACACCAGGCCGTGTGATGGACCACATCAAACGTGGCACCCTGAAACTGAATAACCTTAGAGCACTGGTGCTTGATGAAGCAGACGAAATGCTGCGCATGGGTTTTATTGATGATGTTGAATGGGTAATGGACAAATTACCGGAGCAACGCCAGATCGCCCTGTTTTCTGCCACCATGCCAAACGTCATTCGCAAGGTTGCTGAACGCTTTTTAAACAAGCCTAAAATTATAAAAGTTAAAACTAAAACAACGACTGCTCCAACCATCCGTCAGCGCTACTGGCAGGTTCCTGGTCACCAGAAACTCGATGCCCTCACGCGTATCCTGGAAGTAGAAGAATTCGATGCAATGCTGATCTTTGTTCGAACCAAAACAGCAACGGTAGAACTGGCAGACAAATTGTCAGCACGCGGATTTGCCGCTGCTGCCATTAACGGTGATATCGCACAGAAAACACGCGAACAAACGATTCAGAAGTTAAAAAATGGCCGCATTGATATACTGATAGCCACCGATGTTGCCGCACGCGGACTGGATGTCGATCGCATCAGTCATGTCATCAACTATGATATTCCTTACGACCCTGAATCGTACGTGCACCGTATCGGTCGTACCGGACGTGCAGGCCGTAGCGGTGAGGCCATCCTGTTTGTAGCACCACGTGAGAAACGCATGCTGAAAAGCATCGAAAGAGTTTCGCGGCAGGCTATCGAGCCGTTGAAATTCCCAACGGCCAAAGCAGTAAATGAACTGCGCACCAAAGCCTTCAAGCAAAAAATCAGCGACACCCTAACGAACCATGACCTGACCATGTTTCAGAACCTGATCACTGAATATCATAATGAAACCGAGGCTGATCCACTGGAAATAGCGGCTGCCCTCGCTCAGATTGCCCAGGGCGAGGTGCCACTGCTCGTATCAGAGAAAGAACAACGTCATGAAAGAAGACCTGACAGGGGATCAGAAAACAGAGCTGAAAGAAGACCTGACAGGCAACGCTCTGACAAAAAGGCTACAAATACGGACGGGCGAGAAGGGCGTAGAGACAGGCCTGATAACAGGGAGAAAACCCTGCAAATAAGTCCCAGAAAGCTAAAAGAATTTCCAGACGTGGAAATGTGCCGCTACAGAGTAGAAGTCGGTCATGATGATGACGTCAAACCGGGCAACCTGGTTGGTGCCATCGCCAATGAAGCCGATATAGACAGCTGTTACATTGGTGCTATTGATATCTTCGATAGCTTTTCTACCGTTGATTTACCAGCAGGAATGCCGAATGAAACACTTCGTGTACTTAAGAATGCCCGTGTCTGTGGCAGGAAAATTAATATTTCGGAGTTGAAGGCTTCAAAATCCCGTGATTCTAAAAGAAGCACTCCAGGCAAAGCGACTTCTAAAAGCAGGAAACCTGCAGGAAAAAGCAAGGGCAAAAAAACTAAAACCCGGACCACTAAAAAACAGAAATAAAAAATACAATTCTGGGCACCTCTCAATCCTGGATAGATCAGATTGAATCATATCTGAGATGTCCAGGATTGAGAGGTGCCTTTATGAGCTACTCGTCAGGGTTTGTCGGTAATATTACAAATCTGCTGCACATTTTGCGCAAGACCAGCCCCTGCCTCGGCATAGATATTGAATACCGCATCAGCGCCTGCGGCTACTAAGCGTGCCTCTTCATCTGGAAACTTTGTTGTCGCACAAATAAGGCCTTTGTAGCCCCATTGTCGTGCCAGCCTGGCTATTATTTCATTTGTAGTTGAGTTCGGCACACACAGCATTACCCATTCAATTTTATTACCCTTAGCATCCAGCCGCGACCAGAATTCCGGACTGCTGACATTGGCGAAATGCGTATCCCGACCAAGGAGATTCTGCGATTTTACAACGTCGGCATCAAAATCCAGGCCAAGAAGATTTTTGTGGCCCTGTTCCAGAAGGTAATCATATGCCCCGCTCCCCACTCTACCCATACCGCAAATGAGGTAACGAATACCGGATAAATCGATGTCTTCGTCACCTGGCAGGCGCTTGCCATGTTCAAATTTACGAAGTCTGTCCCGATAGCGGGAATAAAAATAATCAGAAAAATTATTAGTTACTGATGAAATGGCGAAAGAACTGGCCACCAGCACCGCCATTACGACTAACCATTCCTGAGATATCCATTGCTGAGATACAGCTACAGCACACACAATCAGGCCAAATTCACTGTAATTCCCAAGTAATATGGCGGTACTGTTGGAGGAACGGGTGCGAACCCGGAAAGCTGAAAACAACAGGAAGAATAATCCGCTCTTCAACAGCAGGGGTAGGAGTAAAATAACTACGACCCCCAGAACTGTGGCATTTGGCAATCCTGCCAACCCGATATTGAGAAAAAATCCAACCAGAAAAAGTTCTTTAACACTAAACAGGGTTTTCGCCAGTTCGGTGGATTTAGGATGATTTGCCAGCAATACACCAAAAACAAGAGCACCCAGGTCTCCTTTCATGTCCACGGCATCAAACAGTACGGCTCCCCCTATTGCAAGCACCAGGCCGAAAAGAACCAGCAGTTCACCTCGTCCAACCAGGGAAAACAATTTGTACAGTATGGGGCGGCCAATGATCATCAGAATTATTACCCCTGCAGCCCACACCGATGGAACCTTCGCTTCGGAAACACCGATAAAAAAAACTGCCGCGATGTCCTGAACTATCAGCACACCAATAGCGAGCCGGCCATAATGTGAAAGCATGTCAGCGCGACCTTCAAGCACCTTGACTACGAAAACTGTACTAGAAAATGACAGCGCAAAACCAAGCATCATGGCACTGGCTAAATTCAACTCACTGAACAAAGGTAAACCTGCTTCCCCTAATATGAGCAGGCTGATTGTCATAAAGATGCTGAAAGACAGCATATGGATGAGTGTAACGCCCCAAACTTCTACGCGGAGTAATTCTTTAATGCGTAATTTAAGGCCAATCGAAAATAACAGAAGAGTGATTCCTATGTCTGCCATCTCATCCAGAAAGCTGCCAGATTCGGCCCCCAGATAATTCAGCGTAAATCCTGCGACCAGGAATCCAACCAGAGGAGGTAAACCTGCCTGCCAGCTTAAAAACCCGAAAATAAATGCTATCGCTATCCAGGTCGGGTCTTTATATTCGATTGATGAGAGAAAGGTTTCCATTTTGTATTTTATTTTTTATAAACGTGATTCGTTTCGACTACCCCTTTAGAAAATATTTTTCTGATTCCCATTCGTAGTGCCATATCAGCCTGTAAAACTACATCCCGTATTTTTTGCTCTGGACGGCCTCGGAATGAAGTAACATGAAAATCAATATCATCTTTAAGTGGCGAATCTGAAAAATAATAGTTCGACACACAACACCTGGCCGCGTCATGAGTAATCGGACTCACTGAGTGCCATGAAGTATCATGCGTGGCCATAACAGCCAGTCGGTTAAACTTGCTGTGAAGAGTAATTTGCCTGCCCTTCATTCCATCGGGCCAAAGCTCCAGATTCCCTCCAAATTCCTGTTCCCAGTCAGGAGAAACATAAAACAGCAGATTTAATACTCTCCATTTTTTTCTGTCCTTATCATGTGAATTATCTAAATGTGGATTCAGGAACTGTGATTTTTCCATCCTGGATATACCCCCGGCATATAATTTCTCATCAGGATACAAACTGTCTATTTCACAAATACTGCCAATTAAATCAATGATGCGCTGGTCCTGAAAGGCAAAAAGTGCTTCTTCTAATATCGGGTCGTATCTATCCATTTGAGCAGCAATATATTTATATTCACGCAAGCTTTTATTGAGCTTCATTTTGTCAGCAGGCGGAAAAGCCTTATAGATAGCCAGCGCAACATCTTCAGGAAGTAAATCATCTACAAAAAAATGGCCGATAGTATCCTTCGTATCCAGGTAGCTCTGCCTGATGGAAGATTTCTCAGCTTTGAGTTTTTCCAGAATAAGCCCGCTAATTTCAGTTCGTTCCATCGTTTTCTCCCTGTGTTTTCAACACACCCTTTCGATGATCCTCGGCAATTCTTGCTATCAGCAGCCAGTGAAAACTGATTCCAAATATCACAAAAACATGAAATAACTCGTGTGGACCAACCACCCCCTCAATTAGCGTTGGCATTCTCAAGAATTCAAGTACTGCTCCGACAGTATAGGCAATCGCACCCGCTATTAGAGGAGCAAGGTAACGTCCACCGTGCAAATGATAAATTAATATTGCTGACAAAGCGCCTATCCAGCCCATAGACAAATAAAGTGTAAGCCCTACCCATTCAGGTAATTCATTGAAGTACAGTGTTTTTACAGTTATACCGGCAATGGCAAACCCCCAGATGACTGTCAGCACACTCCATCGCCGCCAACCAGTAAAGAGCAATACATGTATCGGTGTGAATGTGCCTGCAATAAGAGTAAAAATAGCGGCATGATCGAGACGACGCAATACACCACGTGGCTCACCGCCAGGCTCAAGTAAGTGAAAGACGCCACTCATGGATAATAGGAACACAACAGAAAAAATAAAAATGCCGATACTGTAGAAGCGCCCATGACAGCCACGGCTTCGTAGCAATAGCACCAGACCAGAAAAAGAAAATAACGCAGCTGCCAATAAATGACTTATTGAACTAAAAGGCTCGCTAAAGCCTGGAATTGAGATTACTGCTGCCACACGCCCCCGCAAAAAGATATTCTGTAAACAAACGACCCGAAGATCCTGTACGTACTTACCAGATTAGCAGTATAAGGCATGTAGCGACGAACATAGCCAGATTCACTACAAAATTCTGCGCTAAATGGGCTGGTCTTCGGTGTGAAATGGAGGCTGAGCCCGGAATCGAACCGAGGTACACGGCTTTGCAGGCCGGTGCATAGCACTGTGCTAACCAGCAACCAGGGCTGTAACCCTATATCCGCTGACTCTGTTTTTTTATGTCCGAATTGAGTATGCGGTCATTGTCTGAATAGTCGACAGGAACCTCAATCAAGTGTACTCCGGCGGCATTGAAACACTCTTCGATCAGGGGGATTAGTGACTCTGCTGATTCGAGGCGATGTCCGCTTGCCCCGTAGCTGTTGGCATATTGGACAAAATCCGGATTACCGTAGTCGAGACCAAAATCATCGAAGCCCATATTTGCCTGTTTCCACTTTATCATACCGTAGGCATCGTCCTTCAGGATCAGCACAACAAGGTCAAGGCCCAGACGTACTGCCGTCTCCATCTCCTGTGAATTCATCATGAAGCCGCCATCTCCACAGATAGCCATCACCTTGCGCTCTGGATAAACAATCCTGGCCGCCATTGCGGAAGGCAGTCCAGCGCCCATAGTTGCCAGTGCATTATCGAGCAGGACGGTATTCGGCGCATAGGCTCTATAGTTGCGGGCGAACCAGATCTTGTAGACACCGTTGTCGAGAGCGATGATGCCATCATCAGGCATTACTTTTCGTACATCGGCAACCAGTCGCTGTGGATAGACAGGGAACCTTTCATCTTCTGCCCCTTCCAGCAAATGCCTGTCAAGGTGGGCTTTGACCTCCATAAATCGAGAGAAGTCCCAGCTTTTCTGTGGCGTAATTCGTTTAGTCATCCGTTCCATACTGCTGGCAATATCACCAATCACCCCTTGCTGCGGGTAATAGACAGGATCGATAGTTGCGGTAATGTAGTTTACGTGGATGACCTTAAACCCTCCCTGTTCCATAAAAAATGGGGGCTTCTCAACGACGTCGTGACCGACGTTTATGATCAGATCGGTTTCTTCAATAGCACGATGCAGGTAGTCATTGGAAGAAAGTGTGGCGTTACCCAGAAAAAGCGGGTTGCGTTCATCAACCACACCTTTGCCCATTTGGGTACTGAAGAATGGAATGCCCGTTTTCTTGATGAATACTCCGCGGCTGGCGCTAAACCGTTTTCTATTGGCGCCTGCACCAATCAGCAGCAAGGGGTGCTTTGCCGACTCAATCATCTCGACAGCGGCAGCGATGGAGTGATCCGTTGCGTGGGGAATGTCAAATCTACTCCTGGCGATGACTTGTGAATCTGTTTCCTCGCAGGCAATGTCCTCAGGCAATTCAAGATGAACTGCACCCGGTCGTTCATCCTCCGCATTGCGTATTGCCTCGCGCACCCTGGCAGGGATGTTATGGGCACTGCTGAGCTGATGAGTGAACTTGGTCAGCGGCCGCATCATGTCGACCACATCAACAATCTGAAACTGCCCCTGTTTGCTGGCCTTGATGGGTTTCTGGCCTGTAATCATCAACATTGGCATGGCGCCAAGTTGAGCATAGGCCGCGGCGGTCACAAGGTTGGTTGCTCCTGGCCCAAGTGTGGACAGGCAAACACCTGCCCTGCCAGTAAGGCGGCCATACGTGGCGGCCATGAACCCGGCACCTTGCTCATGACGCGTCAGGATTAACTCGATCGAAGAACCTTTAAGTGAGTTGAGAAAATCGAGATTTTCTTCGCCGGGTATACCGAAGATATATTTGACGCCTTCCGCTTCCAGTGCCTTAACGAACAGGTCAGATGCTTTCATTTTTTAAGTACTCCTAATAGATAAGCATACATTTTGCCACCTGATGATAAGAGAGTCTCAGTTTTAGATACAAATTAACAGTTTGGTTCAAAACCGCTTTCAGGAGGAACTGATCTTTCCAGCTTTGGCTGCAAGACGGGAACAATGAAGTTTGGAGTATATTTTTACTTTAGAAAAAGTTTTATCGTCAGCAGTTTTTGCACGCTGAAATTTAGTTTTGCATGTTTCTGCTGTTATAGAGAGGAGAATGCAGAAGTTTAATTTTCAGAAAAAATAGAATGATAAATGATTCCAGGAAGTTTATTCTTCCTTTGTTTATCATAATGTTATGGAGGCTGGGCCCGGAATCGAACCGAGGTACACGGCTTTGCAGGCCGGTGCATAACCACTCTGCCACCCAGCCATTGGGGGTCTTGCCTGATGCAAAAAAGGGAAGCATTTGCTTCCCCTTAGAGTGTTTGGAGCGGGAAACGAGATTCGAACTCGCGACCCCGACCTTGGCAAGGTCGTGCTCTACCAGCTGAGCTATTCCCGCGTGGGTCGACTATT
>JBLYYR010000016.1:0-9843 GCA_048550195.1 Arenicellales bacterium | reverse complement strand
GATCGCACGTAATAGCTAGCTATTGCGAAGATTCTTAACGCCGAGATGGACGATTTTACATGTGAGATGAATATTCATTGATTAATAGAGGTGCCCTATAGGTGCAGATTATAACCTGCCCGCAGCAAGAAGTGCGCTGCCGTAGGCGGCTTCTGTTTGTTCTGCCTGCAGGAATGGGCGATCAACTATCCGTTGTCTTATCCTGGTCCAGACCGGATTTACGGCACCACCGCCGCTGGACCTTATTGATAGAACCTTGCTGGCTCCGAGTTCTTCGAGTAGATCATATCCCTGTCTTTCAATTTGTGCGATGCCTTCAAATATTGCCTGCAGATATTCTGCTCTGCTATCGGGTACAGGCCGCATGACAGGTAATTTTTCAGGGTCAGGGAAGGGGAATCGTTCTCCTTTTTCTGGCAGAGGATAGTAGTTTAGTCCTGTATCGAGGTCAGGGTTAATTTGTTCTGACAGGCTGAACAGTTCGTCAATAGTGAAATATGCCTTCAGTACGGCCCCCCCTGAATTAGACGCACCACCTGCCAGCCATCGTTGCTGATCCAGGCGATGGCTGTATATGCCAAGGGCATTTGAGGTGATGGGTTTACCTGTGCAAAGCTTAAGTACCAGTGTAGAGCCCAGTGAGGTGGCGGCTTCACCGGGCTGTCCGGCGCCGCTGGCGAGAAAGGCTGCGACGCTGTCTGTGGTGCCTGCATGCAGTTGCGTCGATTGAGGAAGGCCAAGTTGGCTGGCGATACGGGCCGATATGCCTGCCACTGGGCTGCCGGGAGGAAAAACATCTGGAAACTGTCCCTTGCCCATATCAATTTCAGCCAGCCAGCCAGGCCAACTCAGGGTTTCAGGGTCAAAGCCCAGTTTCAGGGCATTATTCCAGTCACTGATGCCCGGTTTGCCTGTAAATTGTGCCAGCACCCAGTCTGCCTGCTGTTGAATGAAATATTCACCTGCAGGAGAATAGTTTCGGTACAGCCAGACGGCCTTGGCCAGAGCGCTGGTCCGGCTGCATGCAGGGATAGCAGGGGCTTTGCCGGATAATTCTCTGGCCAGCTCGGCAGGCCGCACATCGTTATACATTAATGCCGGGCTGACAGGCTTATTTTGAGCATTAGTCAGTAAAGTCGTAGCAGATGTGGCATCGATAGAAATTGCCTGCAGATCAGCCAGGCGATGCTGACCGGAGAGTTGCAGCAGGCAGCCAAGCACAGCCTGCCACCAGTCTTCCGGCCGCTGGCAAAGCATTCCCTGCTGGTAGAAACTAACAGGTAGTTCGCTGCGTGAGGAGGCCAAACTCTGCCCAGCATCGTTGATCAGGGTCGCCCTGACTCCGGATGTCCCGATGTCCAGACCGAGGAAGCTGCCCATAACTGTAAAAAAAACCTAAATCAGTCGATGAATTGTGGGTCTGAGGGTATGGTTCCGTGCCAGTCTGGTTTAGAATGTTGCGCGGTGACTGTGGTATAGATTCCGCCTCTCACATAGAAGCGGGCACAGAGCCTCAGGTAGCGAGGGGAAGTTGCAGCGACCAGATCATCAAGGATGGCATTGGTGATGGCTTCGTGGAAGGCACCTTCATCACGAAATGACCAGATGTAAAGTTTTAATGCCTTAAGTTCGACACAGAGTTTATCTGGAATATAGTCCAGATACAGCGTGGCAAAATCGGGCTGACCGGTCTTCGGGCATAGACAGGTGAATTCCGGCATGCGGATGCTGATGGTATAATCACGACCTGAATTTGGGTTATCAAAAACGTCGAGTTCTTTTCCTGGCTTTGTAGACATGAATTGGTTTCCAGCGATTACTATTATGACAGGCTCTAATTTTAGCCGATTTACAATGACACATGGAACGGAATGCGTCTAAAGAAGATAAAACTCGCAGGCTTTAAGTCCTTCGTTGATCCCACATCTGTTGAATTTCCTCATCTCCTGACCGGTGTTGTCGGCCCGAATGGCTGTGGAAAATCAAATATTATAGATGCAGTGCGATGGGTGATGGGCGAATCCTCCGCCAAACATCTGCGTGGTGAGAGTATGGAAGATGTTATTTTTAGTGGCTCTCAGGCACGAAAACCAGTAGGCAAGGCATTTGTCGAACTGGTCTTTGACAACACCGTGGGCAAAAAAGCACCCGGTGACTATGCCCGCTATTCAGAGATTTCTATTCGCCGTGAACTAAGCCGCGACGGGCGTTCTGACTACTTCCTTAATCGTACCCGTTGCCGTAAAAAGGATATCACAGGTGTTTTCCTTGGTACGGGCCTCGGCCCGCGCGCCTATTCCATTATCGAACAGGGTATGGTGACCCGAATAATCGAGTCCAGGCCTGAAGATCTGCGGGTGTTTGTTGAAGAGGCGGCCGGGATATCCCGTTATAAAGAGCGTCGACGTGAAACAGAGAACCGAATACGTCATACCAGGGAAAACCTTTCTCGTGTCGATGACATTCGCTCGGAACTGGAGACCCAACTGGCTCGCCTGAAACGACAGGCCAGTGCTGCGCGACGTTTCAAGGAGCATAAAGTAGCAGAGCGACAATTGCAGGGCGAACTGCTGACACTGCGCTGGAAGGGCCTTACGGAACAGATAGAAAGAGAAGAAGTTGAGCTTGGCAAGCGCCAGACCGAACTCGATGGCCAGCTGGCAAAACAAAGAGAAACCGAATCCGCTATCGAGAAAAAACGTCAGCAACTGCACGATTTAAATGAGTCGCTGAATCAGGCACAGGGAAATTTCTACCAGACCGGTGCGGAGGTGACCAGGCTGGAGCAGTCGATAAAGCATGTGCGTGATACTTATAAGGAGAAGCTGCAAGAGAAGTCACAGGTAGCAGTCAGCATAGATGAGGCACAGAAGAATTACCTCAAGGATAGCGAACAGGAAAAGAGCCTGACAGAGAAATTACAGTCGTCAGAGTCCACGCACGCAGAATTACTGCAAAAAAGCGAAAAAACTACAGCTAGCCTTGCTGAAGCGGAAGCTGCTATGCATGACTGGCAGCAACGCTGGGAAAGCTTTTCTACCACTGCCGCCCAGCCTGCACGTGAAAAAGAAGTACAGAGCGCCCGAATCAAGCAGATCAATGACAACTTACAGCGCCTGCAACAGCGGCGTACTCGACTGGACGATGAGCAGCAGCGGCTTTCTGCCAATATTAATGAAGATAACACTGCTGAACTGCGGCAGCAGCTGGAAAAAGGGCTGGCTGCCTGTACCGAGTTAAGCACGGCAATTGAGCTGAACGACAAAGAAATTACAGACCTGCGCCAGCAGATAGAAAAAACCAGCAGTGAACTCAATCAGGCTAAAGTCAGTCAGCAGCATAATACTTCTCGACTGGAAACATTGCGCGAGTTGCAGGATGCGGCGCTGGGTCGAAAGGACCAGTCTTTACCGCAATGGCTGCAACAAACAGGTCTGCTAGACACCATACGGCTGGCTGATGCCATACAGGTAGAAGCCGGCTGGGAAAACGCTGTTGACCGGGTGCTTGGCAGTGCCCTGAAAGCGGTCTGTCTGCATGGTCAGGAACTACCTCTTACTGCACTCGATAAGCTGGCGGGTAAAGGCTCGACTTTCTTCGAACAAAAGGCCAGTGGCAGTACATCTGAACAAACACTGCTGCTGTCACGTATTTCTTCGACCGATGTAGACCTGACGGCACGACTGGCAAATGTATATATCGCAGACAATGTTGAGAATGCGATAGCGATGCGGTCTGGACTGGCTGCGGAAGCTGTAATTGTCACGCGTGACGGTACGCTGGTTGGTCACGACTGGCTGTCTCTGTCAGGGGGACAGGACGACGAGTCAGGTGTGATGGCGCGCCAGGCCGAGATAGACAAACTGGCCGGTCAGCAGGAATCTTCGAAATCAAGAATTGAAGAACTGGCTGCGCGTTTTAATGTTTTACAAAATGAATTGTCTGAAAAAGACGCGTTAAGAGGCGACAATCGGGAACAATTGAACCGCGAAACGGCTAAGAACAACGAGGATAATGCACAGTTGCATCGTCTGGAAGCCCAGCTGGATCAGGTCCGTCAGCGTTTATCACAAGTCGAAAATGAACTGAGTGAGATTAATGAACAGGTAGTCAACGCCCAGTCAGAACTGACTACTTCAGACGGTTTATTGCGCGAGGCAGGGCGCAATGCGGACGAGATAGAACGCCAGCGCGAAGAGCTGCTCGTTGCACGAACAGCACAGCAGGCAGCACTGGATAAAGAGCGCCAGCAAACACGCAGCACAAATGAGTCATTGCATCATTTACAGCTTAACCGCCAGGAGTGGGAAATAAGCCGGCGTTCGTTGCAGGAGAGCGTGCGACGCGGTCAGCAGCAGATTGAGCTGCTTAAACAGCGTGAAAATGACCTCAACAGCATACTCGCAGACGGAGAAAAGCCTGAGCGGGAGATGCAGGAGCAGCTGGTTGGCCGGCTGCAGCAAAAAGTTGAGCAGGAAACAATATTAAAGAAAATCCGGGAGCAGGCCAATGGTCTTGATCAGGAAACCCGTGAAATGGCACTGCAGAGACAAAACGAAGAACGTGCCTGCACGTCCTTAAGAGAGGCGCTAGAGCAGGAGAAAATGAAACGCCAGGAACAGTTTGTGCGCCGGCAGACGCTGGAAGAACAACTGGATGACCTGGAACTGGCAGTAGAAGAGATACTGGCCAGCCTGCCGGCAGAGGCCGACTTTATGGTGTGGGAAGAAAATCTGGAGAACATTACCCGAAAAATTACCCGTTTGGGTGCCGTCAATTTGATGGCGATAGAGGAATTTGAAGAGCAGTCTGAACGAAAAGACTATCTTGACAAACAGCATGCGGACCTGTCCGAAGCCCTTTCTACCCTGGAAGGGGTAATGGGCAAGATTGACCGTGAGACGCGCACACGTTTCAAGGAAACATTTGATTTGATCAATGACGGTTTCCAGCGCTTTTTTCCGAAGCTGTTTGGTGGTGGACATGCCTATCTGGAGTTGACAGGAGATGACCTGCTAGATGCAGGTGTCGCTGTCATGGCGCGTCCACCCGGTAAGCGAAACAGCACTATACACTTGTTGTCCGGTGGCGAAAAAGCACTGACAGCGGTGGCTATGTTGTTTTCAATTTTCGAACTTAATCCTGCACCATTTTGTCTGTTAGATGAGGTTGATGCTCCATTGGATGAGGCAAACGTATCGCGTTACTGTGAGACGCTGGAATCTATGGCTGATCACACACAGCTGATCTTTATCACTCATAACAAGGTTACTATGGAGGCAGCAGGAACATTGATAGGTGTAACTATGGCTGAAGCAGGAGTATCCCGTATTGTCAGCGTAAATCTCAATGATGCAGAAAAGCTGGTGGCCGGTTAGATGGAATTGCGCACTGCCTTATTTATTATCGGGATGATAGTGATCGTTTTCATTGCTTTTATCTCATTCCACAGATCTCAACGGCAGACATATAAATTGCCGAAAAAAATGCATCGTTTTGGCCGTAAAAATGATGATGAAGTCGATCCTTTGTTTGAGCCTCGGCAGGGACCGCTGGCCACCCCTACGGCTTCATTCAAAGAAGAAAAATTACCGCAGTTTACAGAGCCCGATGAAATAAAATATCAGAATAATCAAAAAGTAGATCCGCCGCCCTTAGTGATTAACGAAACTGACGATGGGGAACCTGAAAGTCTTGCACTGGACTTGCAACCAGCTAAAAATATTCTTGATCAGGGTCCGCAAAAAGCTCTTGAATATGTTGCTCTGATAAGGGGGGCTGAACCTATTACACGGGATCAGGCATTGGGCGTCTATCGTCAACACGAATATACGATGGAAAAGCCGAACAGAATTTATGGATTCAATATCGTAAATGGGCTGTGGCGTGATCTTGAACAGGAAGAGGAAAGTTCAGAATATCGTGATATTTGTCTTACCATTCAAATGGCTGACCCTGATGGCCCTGTTTCGGATTCAGAACTACATCGCTTTTCACAAATGAGTCTCGAGGTTGCAGAAGAGCTGGATCGGCCAATTATTTTTTCCATGGACTTTGATGAAGGGATCGCCTATGCACAGGAGCTGGATCGCTTTAGAAAAGAAATGGATAGCATAGTCATCGTCAGCCTGATTGCACGTAGCGAAAATGGCTTAAGCATGACGGGTATTCATCGTGAAGCAGAAAAACTGGGCCTGCGCTACAGTGAAGATAAAATATATGAGCGTATTCGTATAAATGCAGATCATCAGGCAGAAGTATTGTTCAGCATGGCAAACATGTTCAAGCCCGGTGATCTGGTAAAAGATGATCCAGATATACATACCAGTGGCCTGACATTATTTATGCGTCTGGTTTCTGTCTCCAGCCCGGTTGATGTATATGCCGATATGATTAAGACAGCCAGAAGTCTGGCAAACCGGCTGAATGCTATTCTGGTTGATCAGGAAACACGTCCTGTTAATGAGAGCATGATCATGAGTGAGACTAAGGCGATAATGAAAACAGCCCTCAGCATGGATGCGCGCGAAATTCCTGCCGGTAGCGACCTGGCCAAACGTCTATTTTAGGTGTTTGGGCACCTCCGCTAATTTATGGATACTGTAGAGCAGATTGAAAAGCTCAGGCAGCAGATAAGGGACTATAACTACCACTATTATGTGCTGGACGATCCGCTGGTACCTGATGCCGAGTATGATCGCCAGTTTCGGCAGCTGCTTAGCCTGGAGCAGCAGAATCCACAGTACCTGACGTCGGATTCGCCTACCTGCCGGGTTGGCGACAAGCCACTGTCTCAGTTTGAATCTGTTCGACACCAGCTTCCTATGCTTTCGCTCGGGAACGCCATGGATGAAGAAGAAGCCAGGGCATTTGACCTGAGGGTAAGGCAGAAACTGGAACAGGACGTTGTCGAGTATAACGTTGAACCGAAGCTTGACGGTCTTGCCGTCAGTTTATTGTATGAACAGGGCTGTTTAGTGCAGGCAGCCACCCGTGGTGATGGCAGCGTAGGTGAAGATGTTACCCAGAATATTCGTACCATCGATAGCATTCCTTTGCGGATCAGGGGCGATAAGCCGCCTGCAATACTTGAAGTACGAGGCGAAGTCTACATGCCAAAAGCCGGCTTCGAGAATCTGAATAAAAAACAGCTGAAGGCGGATAAAAAACCATTCGCCAACCCACGCAATGCAGCGGCGGGAAGCCTGCGCCAGCTCGACCCCAGAATTACAGCATCAAGACCGCTGGATATGTTCTGCTATGCCGTGAGCCAGGCAGAGGATATCGAATTGCCGGCGACTCAGTCGGCCAGGCTAGCTGTATTGAAAGAACTTGGACTTCGGGTCTGCCCTGAGATTGAGGTGGTATTGGGCATAGATGCCTGTCTCGCGTATACGGAAACTCTTGGCAGCAAGCGGGCTCAGCTGCCTTATGAAATTGACGGCATAGTCTACAAAGTGAATGACATAAGACAGCAGGAGACTCTTGGTTTCATCTCCCGTGCACCGCGCTGGGCCATTGCCCATAAATTTCCACCACAGGAAGAGATGACAATTCTTGAGGCCATTGATGTTCAGGTTGGCCGCACCGGTGCATTGACGCCGGTTGCCCGCTTAAAGCCTGTTTTTGTCGGTGGGGTTACCGTCAATAATGCCACTTTACATAATGCAGCTGAAATTAAACGGCTTGATGTTCGAGTGGGGGATACGGTCGTCATACACCGGGCGGGAGAAGTTATTCCAAAAATTACCGGGATTATACTGGCCAGAAGGCCGGTAAACTCGGTTCCTTATAAATTCCCAGCAGCCTGCCCTGTCTGCGGGTCAGAGGTAGTAGTAGATGAAGGTGGAATCATCTCGCGATGTTCGGGTGGTCTGTTCTGTGATGCGCAGCGTAAACAAAGTATCAAGCATTTTGTTTCCAGAAATGCCATGGATATTGACGGCCTGGGAGCTAAGCTGGTTGAGCAATTAGTGGATGCCGGTTTGATTCGAAACGTGAGTGATATATATCATTTACAGGCTGAGCAGCTGCTTAAGCTGGAGCGTATGGCTGATAAATCAGCGACAAATTTAATCAATGCCATAGAGAAGAGTAAACAGACAACGTTGCCACGTTTCCTCTATGCCCTTGGTATTCCTCAGGTCGGAGAAACAACGGCCTTAACGCTGGCAAGGCGTTTTACTGATATCGGCAGCATACGATCTGCATCAATAGAAGAATTGCAGTCAGTTGATGATATCGGGCCCGTCGTTGCCCAGGATGTGATGACTTTTTTCAGGCAGGCCCACAATCTTGAGGTGATAGACCGGCTAATCCGCTCCGGCATACACTGGCCTGAAATTGACTGGCAGGTTCAGCATGAACCGTCAGTTAACGGCAAGGTGTTTGTGATTACAGGCACGCTGTCTGAAATGTCACGCAGTGAAGCCAAAACAATGCTTCAGTCAATGGGGGCAAAAGTCAGTGGCAGTGTCTCCAGCAAAACAGACTATGTGCTAGTCGGTGAAAATCCGGGATCAAAAGCAACGAAGGCGATGGAATTGGGTATTGAGATACTTGATGAAGCTGGCTTAAAGCAGTTGCTTACTCTGGATGATAAGGAGGTATAATACTTTGCCAAAGGCAGCAGGAATCTAAAATGACGGGAAAACCAGACAAATCAGTCCGCAAGGGTATCTACATCCTGCCCAACCTGTTTACCACCGGCGCACTGTTTGCCGGTTTTTCAGCCATTATACAGGCCAGTAATGGAAAATTTGAACTAGCAGCAATTCTTATTTTTGTTGCGATGGTGCTCGATGGCCTCGATGGGCGCGTCGCGCGCATGACCAATACTACCAGTGAATTTGGTATTCAGTATGACAGCCTGTCAGATATGGTTTCATTCGGACTGGCTCCGGCACTGGTGATTTATGAATGGTCTTTAAATTCCATGGGCAAGCTAGGCTGGATGGTTGTCTTTGTCTACGCAGTGGCCGCAGCACTCAGGCTGGCACGTTTTAATACCCATGCTGCTGATGAAAAAATATTTTTTCAGGGACTGCCCAGCCCCTCTGCGGCAGCTATCATTGCGTCGTTCATCTGGGTGGTCAATGACTACGGCATGACCGGAGCTGATTTCAAGATACCCATCTTGTTGCTGACCCTGACGGCCGCCATCCTGATGGTCAGTAATGTACCATTCCGCAGTTTCAAGGACTTTGACCTGAAAAGCCACGTTCCATTTGTCGTACTGCTGGGAATCGTTATTGCCCTGGTAGTCATCGTTTATGACCCGCCCAGGGTCTTGTTCGCTGGCTTCTTCATTTACCTTGTTTCCGGACCGGTTACTGCTTTGCTGCATCGGAAGAAAAAAAGGGGTGACGATCTGGAAGGAGGGGATGGTGATGATTCTGGGGAAAATTTGGACTAAATTAATTTTTTAAAGTTTTAGGTGTTACGTCACTGCTGCCCCATAAACTTTCCATTGTCACTTTGATTCCGAACACGCATCAGGCAAACAGCAGAAATACTCTTTTCTCGCAGGGAAAGCAAAAGAAAGAACGTTTTGGTTTATAAGAAAAAAGCGTTTGACCTCCCCGTGTTCCCCGTGAACCCCATGAGAGAATAGCCTTTGATCTTAGTTTTTGACCCTTAATTCAAAATCAAAACACACTCTCTCACGGAGCCCACGGAGCCCACGGAGCCCACGGAGAACACAGGGAAACCAATAAGATTTTGATTTACAAGAAAAGAATCTTTTGACCTCCCTGCGTTCCCTGCGCCCCCCGCGAGAGAACTCTTTTTTTGTTCTTCAGGTTTGGGAAGGCTGTTTTTCATGTCTTCGAAGCCTTAAACTTC
>JBLYYR010000015.1:0-7404 GCA_048550195.1 Arenicellales bacterium | reverse complement strand
GTCGCCCCTTATGACCTGGTCAAGACGATGCGCGCCTCCATTCTGGTGCTGGGGCCTTTGCTGGCTCACTTTGGTGAGGCCGAAGTGTCTTTACCCGGCGGCTGTGCAATCGGCTCGCGGCCGGTAAACCTGCATATCAAGGGGCTTGAAGATATGGGGGCGGACATACGTATTGAAGACGGCTACATCAAGGCCAGGGCTGACCGTTTACACGGTGCCAGGCTGTTTATGGATGTGGTCTCTGTAACCGGTACAGAAAACCTGATGATGGCAGCAACCTTAGCGGATGGCACGACCGTAATTGAAAATGCGGCACGTGAGCCTGAAGTGGTTGATCTTGCCAATTGCCTCAATAGCATGGGTGCAAAGGTTAGCGGCGCGGGTACCGACGAGGTGGTTATCGAAGGTGTTGAATCACTGCATAGCGCAGAGCATACCGTTATCCCGGATCGCATTGAGACTGGCACGTATCTGGTTGCGGCGGCAATTACCGGCGGGGACATAATAGTACGCGACACTCAGCCTCATCTGCTTGAGGCTGTGCTGGAAAAATTGCGCCAGGCCGGGGCAGAAATCGAGGTGGGTAAAGACTGGATCAAATTGCAAACCCATGGCAGAAGAATGCGGGCAGTAAATATCCGGACGGCTCCGTATCCTGCTTTTCCTACAGATATGCAGGCACAGTTCATGGTGTTAAACAGCGTAGCAGAAGGTACAGGAACAATCACCGAGACAATTTTTGAAAATCGCTTCATGCATGTACAGGAATTACAGCGTATGGGCGCCCAGATAGATCTGCAGGGCAATACAGCGATTGTTACCGGAACGGAGAGATTGCAGGGCGCGCCAGTGATGGCAACAGACCTGCGCGCCTCTGCTTCACTGGTGCTGGCCGGGGTGGTCGCCGTTTCAGAAACAGTGATCGACCGTATTTATCATATCGACCGTGGTTATGATGGGATAGAGGAAAAACTCTCTAGGCTCGGTGCCAGTATTAAACGAGTTTCCGGCCATCATTATGAACGCATGTCCGCAGAGTCCGGACCAGGAGCCTGACATGATGACAGAATCACTGACGATTGCCCTGTCCAAAGGCAGAATTCTTGACGAGACACTGCCATTACTGGCTGCTGCGGGTATCGAACCACTGGATAATCCGCAGACCAGCCGTAAGCTGATCTTTGATACCAACCGCGCAAACATCAAGCTCGTCATCATACGCGCTGCGGATGTACCTACTTTTGTTGAATTCGGTGCGGCAGATCTGGGTGTTTCCGGCAAAGATGTCCTGATGGAACATGATGGCGATTTATTTGAATTGCTGGATTTGGGCATAGCGCGTTGCCGGCTAATGGTGGCTGAGCCGGCTGAAATGGCAGTCAATGATAATCCGGCAAACTGGACGCGTCTGCGTATAGCAACCAAATATGTACGTATTGCCCGGCGTTTTTTTGCTGCGAAAGGCATACAGACTGAAATCATAAAACTGTATGGATCAATGGAACTGGCACCATTAGTCGGTCTGGCAGACCGCATCGTTGACCTTGTTGACACCGGCAACACCCTGAAAGCAAACAATCTGGTTGAGGTCGAGCATATCTCCGACATCAGTTCCTGGCTGGTCGGAAATACAGCATCCATGAAGCTCAAGCACGAGCTGATGCAATCCACCATTGCAGCCATTGCTGCAGCACTGGATGTGAAGTAATGAGCAGTTTTTCGATGCTGCAGCTAAATAGCAGGGACGACGGTTTTGCCGAATCTCTTCAGGCACTGTTGAATCGCAGCCATGAGCAGATAGAAGATGTCGAAGATGTCGTGGTAGATATCATCAGCAATATTCGTCAGCGCGGTGATCAGGCTTTACTTGAATACACACGTCAATTCGATCGACTGGACGTTACTGATGCTGCTGAACTTGAAATATCCGGACGTCGTCTACAGCAGGCGATAGCCGCGATTTCTGACGCGCAACGCGATGCACTGGATATCTCAATTTCACGTGTCCGTAGTTTTCATCAGCGGCAGAGTGGCAAGTCATGGAACTATACCGATGAAACCGGCACCTTGCTGGGGCAGCAGGTAACACCGCTGGACCGGGTCGGCATCTATGTTCCCGGCGGCAAGGCCGCTTATCCTTCCACCGTCGTCATGACTGCAGTGCCCGCTCAGGTAGCAGGTGTTGGTGAAACTATCATGGTTGTTCCGACACCGGATGGTGAGCAGAATGAACTGGTGCTGGCGGCCGCGGCACTAGCCGGTGTTGATCGTGTATTCACCGTTGGTGGAGCACAGGCTATCGCAGCGCTGGCCTATGGCACAGAAACCATCCCTGCCGTCGACAAGATAGTCGGCCCGGGTAATGCTTATGTGGCAACGGCAAAACGGCGTGTGTTCGGTAAGGTGGGTATTGATATGGTTGCCGGGCCATCGGAAATTGTTGTGCTTTGTGACACTGAAATTGATCCAGCCTGGGTGGCCATGGACATGTTCTCACAGGCCGAGCATGACGAACTGGCACAGTCTATTCTAATTACGACCTCTGCTGATTTTGCAGCACAGGTACTGCTGGCCGTTGAAGAATTGTTGCCGACTTTGGAGCGCGAAGCGATTATCAGGTCGTCACTACAGGGACAGGGTGCCATCATTGTTGCTGAAAATCTGGATGTAGCCATTAATGTGGTGAATCGTATTGCCCCGGAGCATCTGGAATTGATCGTTGATGATCCTCTGGCGGTCTCGAAAAAAATTCGGCATGCTGGAGCTATCTTTATGGGCGCGCACAGCAATGAAGCTGTAGGCGATTATTGCGCCGGACCCAATCACACTTTACCGACCTCCGGTACTGCTCGTTTCAGCTCACCACTGGGAACTTATGATTTCCAAAAGCGCAGTAGCCTGATCATGTGTACACCGGAGTCAGCGTCACAGCTGGGTAAAACGGCATCGGTAATAGCACGCGCAGAATCACTGACTGCACATGCCCGCTCGGCTGAATATCGGATTAAAGACTAGAAAGTTGTGTTACGTATTACGTTTTATGTATTACGGAAAAGCCTGTTCAGGTTTCCCCTGCACTGATGATTTCATATCTTGTCAAAATTCGTAATACGTAATACGTAATACGTAATACGTAATACGTAATACATTAAGATCCCGGAAGACTGTGATTCTAATTGGCTAATATCATTCAAATGAACAACAAAACATCAGCGTTCCGCTGGGTTCGCGAGATCATACAGCAGCAGAGCAGCTATCACGTGCCGCCCGCAGGTGACTTCATCAAGCTCGATGCAATGGAAAACCCCTGGCCAATGCCGGAGACACTCAAACAGTCCTGGCTCGATAGCCTTGCTGATCTGCAGCTGAACCGCTATCCGGATCCTGCTGCGGATGACCTTGTTCACCGGCTGCATGCTGTGATGGAAATTCCAGATGAATCAGCCATCATGCTGGGGAACGGTTCGGATGAGTTGATTCAGGCCATACTGATGGCTGTGGCCGGTGACGATCGTACAGTGCTTGCACCAGCACCGTCGTTTGTTATGTATGAAGTTCTGGCGCGGGCATGTGGTTTGTCTTATGCTGGCGTACCTTTGCAGCAGAATTTCACGCTGGATATGCCTGCTATGCGCAAAGCGATCAACAAATATCAGCCCGCAGTTATATTTCTTGCCTCGCCAAACAACCCGACCGGAGCAGTTTTCCAGCAGGTAGAAATTGAAGAAATACTCAACCTGGCACCGGGGCTGGTTGTCGTGGATGAAGCCTACCAGGCTTTCATCAGGGCAGGCAGTGAAAGCTTCATCTCTCGATTAGCGGATAACCCCGATCTGATTGTAATGCGTACCCTGTCTAAAGTCGGCCTTGCCGGCATACGCCTAGGGTTGATTGCCGGCCACGCTGACTGGATAAGCGAACTGGACAAGCTGCGGTTGCCATACAATATCAACAGTCTGACCCAGGCAACAGCCTCCTTCGCACTGGACCACTGGCAGGCATTTCAGTACCAGATTGATGAAATTTGCGATGAGCGAGATCGGGTCTATGATTTTCTGTCATCACTCAACGGCGTAAAGACATGGCCGAGTGATACAAACTTTATACTATTCAGGGTATCTGATGGTCACGCAGAGGTGATTCATGCTCAATTGTTGAAACGCGGAATTTTAATCAAATGCATGCATCGCGCCGGTAGCGCACTGGAGAACTGTTTGCGGGTGACTATCGGCAGTCCGGTTGAGAACGATGCCTTTGTAAAAGAATTGTCCAAATTGCTGATGAGTTGAAATACAAAAAAGCCGTTACCCTGCTTAGAGTAACGGCCTTTTCAACAATAAACTTCCGTAGCTGAATGAAGTACTGGTTCAGGGAACCTCTGACGTGTCGTCTTTGCCAGGAACGTAGTAACGTGGGAATGCATAAGACATTGAATTTATTGTATAAAGTTTCTTCAATTCGGGACTTGTGACCAAAGGAAATGCCCGCAGGGTGCGATAGCGGGCATCAAGGATTGATCAGAGTTTCCTTAGTTAGAGCTTTTAGGATGTGCCTTCCGGGTGATCATCATGATCATTTTCCTCTTCATGTTCGTTTTCTGCAACATCGTCGTCATCATGATCATCATCATGCTCTCTTTCATTCTCCTCTTCATGTTCAATTTCATTATCATCATCGACTTTATTATCAGCAACATCATCATTTTTGTCATCATCGGTCGAAGAAGATTCGCTGGGTGAGTCATCATCTGAATCACCGGAGCTGCTTGCCGCCGCTGCAATACCGATGCCACCCACAGCAGCTGCACCCATAAGGACTTTCGACGCAATAACACTACCGACTACGGCCTGGCCATTGATGTAGGTTTTCTCGATAGAGCTAATTCCCGTTAGTTTGAGATCCATCAGACCGAAGTGGATATCATCAGGTGAGTTTTTTCGTCCGACCATACCAAACTGCACATCAAACAGTGCAGGGCGTGATCTGAAGTAGGTAAAGATTGAGCCGACACGATCAGTAGAAGTACGTGTCTGACCAAACTGGAAGCCCAGCACAGATTTATCCATGTCTGGCGCTGACGTCTGATTGCTAAGTGGGATATTGAGATACAGCATGCCCGCATTTTCAATTTTTGTTTCAAACCCCTGGGCCTGGCTAACTGATAACGAAAGCGCAGTAATCGCTGCAATTTTAATAGATAGTTTCATGACGTTTTCCTTCACACGACAGTGTGAGATTTCTCCAATAGTGAATATATTTTCCATTATTTTAGCCAATAGCGGCAGGTTGACAGGCAAGCCTTTTGCCCGTATTTATCCATCCTATAATACTAGTCTGAATATCTTAATAAACCCTTAAGAGACTGGAAAAATACGATAGAAGTAACGAAAATATCGCTAGCCGGAGTTAATTATGGTGTTGTAGGTTCCTGTACATTTACCACCTTGCACATGATAGAGTTAATAAGTCTCTGATTAATTCGTAGAAACTCGTCATTGCTTCATCACTACTTACTCGCAATGACGAATAAATCATAGGCCCCTCAGGTTTAAACAGAGACATATATCTGGTCGATTGAATGAGAATATTACTGGTAGAAGATGATGCCCTGCTGGGCGATGCTGTTTGTGTCGGGCTGACACAGGCAGGTTTTACTGTTGACTGGGTTAAGGATGGAAAAGCAGCCCTCGCTGCAGCCGCCGCCGGCTGGCATGACCTGGTGGTGCTGGACCTCGGGTTGCCCATAATTTCAGGTCAACAGGTGCTGTCTGCCCTGCGGAAGGAGGCAAATGATATCCCGGTACTGATTTTGACTGCCAGGGATACCGTCGATCAACGTATAGCCGGGCTGGATGCCGGTGCAGATGACTATATGACCAAGCCGTTTGACATGGACGAACTCAGTGCCCGGCTCAGAGCATTGCTACGGCGACGGGCCGGCAGGACGGCGCCTTTGCTTAATCATGGAGAGATTAGCCTTGATCCGGCAGCACATGTCGCCACAAAGAGTGGCGAAACAGTCAACTTATCGCATAGAGAATTCAGTATGCTGCAGCTTTTACTGGAGAGTGCGGGGCGGGTACTTTCGCGCCAGCATTTTGAAGAGAGTCTCTATGGGTGGGATGAGGAGATAGAGAGCAATGCGATTGAGGTGCATATCCATCATTTGCGTAAAAAGTTGGGTTCAGACCTGATTCGCACAGTACGAGGCGTGGGTTATACGATAGACAAACTGGCATGACAAAGTCTATCAGGCTTCGACTTGTTTTTTATCTTGGCAGTTTACTGCTGCTGGTCTGGGGTGGCATTACAGCCAGTAGTATTCTTTCTGCACGTGATGAGGTGCATGACCTGTTTGATGCACAACTTGCGCAGTCTTCCAGGGTATTACATTCCCTGATCCTGCATGAAATGGCTGAAGCTGCGGTAGAAGAGAAGAATGGCAGCGCGATAGTAATGGATGTATCAGCACCTGGTCATTTCTATGAAAGCAAGATCTCTTTTATAGTCAGGGGTAAAAAGGGTAAAGCCTGGTTTATGTCCCAGCAAGCACCTGATATTGATATCCCGGAAGACACGACAGGATTCCTTGATGTCACAACTGATGACAATAAGTGGCGCGTATTTGTAATTAGAGACGAAGTTGTCAATTTTTCAATAGAAGCTGCCCAGGATTATTACATACGCGATGAATTGTTTCTGGAAATCACCCGGCATGTGTTCTGGCCGTTCATTATTGTGTTGCCATTGCTTATGCTGATGGTCTGGGTCGGTGCAGGTCGTAGCCTCAAACCGCTGGAGGTCATAGCTGATGAGGTGCGGCATCGCAACCCGCAGAATCTTGAAGAGATTGATGTTGCCAAGGTGCCGACGGAAGTATTGCCTTTATTTATATCACTAAACACCCTGCTAAGCCGCTTGAAGAAGGCATTAAGTAATGAGCGCGGATTCACATCTGATGCAGCGCATGAGCTGCGTACACCACTGGCTGGAATCAAGGCACAGGCCCAGGTTGCACTAACAGCAACTAGTGAAAAGGGAAAAGACCTGGCGATCAGGCATATCATCATCGGCATCGATAATACTACGCATCTGGTGCGCCAGATGCTGATGTTGGCCAGGCTGGATCCGGATATCCCAAAAAGAAAATTTGAACAACAGAATTTGACGCGCATACTGACAGAAGTGGCTGCTGATGTTGCAAGTCTGGCAATGGAAAAGAATGTCGATCTGGAAGTGCGGGAGGCCACACGTGAAATAATGGTAGAAGGACAGGCAGAAGCATTGTCCGTACTGGTCAGAAATCTGCTTGATAATGCAGTTCGCTATACGCCTGCTGGCGGCTGGGTTAAAGCAGGTATCTCCCGCTCGCCTGAAGGTGTGATACTGAAAATTATGGATAGT
>JBLYYR010000014.1:0-39035 GCA_048550195.1 Arenicellales bacterium | reverse complement strand
TTCTTTTGCTTTCCCTGCGGGCCCTGCGAGAAAAGAGTATTTCTGCTGTTTGCCTGATGCGTGTTCAGAATCAAAGTGAAAATGGAAAGTTTATGGGACAGCAGTGACGTAAAACCTAATACATAAAACGTAAAACAATCTTTTATCCCTTAGCCCTGGCATCCATATAAGCCTGCTCCGAGATCTTGTGATAGCTAACAACCTTGTCGCGATAGGCCTTGAATGATTTGTAAACTTTGGCTGAGAAAGGATCTCTTGCTGCCAGCTCTTCAACGACTTCATCTGACAATTTTTTCAGTGCCGACAGGACATCGTCTGGAAATCTTCTTAAATCAACATTATGTTTTTCCACCAGCGTCTGCAGAGCATCATTATTCCGTGTTGTGTATTCAGCCAGCATGTCCTGGTTGGCCACGCGACAGGCATTCAATACAATTACCTGTAAATCAGCAGGCAGGCTCATCAGCGCCTTCTTGTTGATGATGGCTTCAAGTGTAGTACCCGGTTCATGCCAGCCGGGGTAGTAGTAATGCTTTGCCGCCTTGTAAAAGCCAAAGGCCAGGTCATTGTAGGGGCCGACCCATTCAGTCGCATCGATAGTGCCTGACTGCAGTGCAGTAAACAGCTCACCACCTGGCAGGTTCACCGGTGTGCCGCCTGCTCTCTTTAATACTTCGCCACCTAAGCCGGGAATACGCATCTTGAGACCTTTTAAATCGCCAACGCTATTAATTTCCTTATTGAACCAGCCGCCCATTTGTACGCCTGTATTGCCGATGGCAGAGGGAACGAGACCAAATTGATCATATAATTCAGTCCACAATTCCATGCCGCCACCATGGTAAAGCCAGCCATTCATTTCCTGTGCCGTCAAACCAAAAGGAACGGCAGAGAAAAACTGCGTTGCCTCACTTTTTCCCTTCCAGTAATAGGCACCACTATGGCCCATTTCTGCGGTGCCATCGTAGACCGCATCGAAGACTTCCAGTGCAGGCACCAGCTCCTTAGCGCCATAAACTTTAACGGTTAAGCGACCGCCGCTCATTTCACCAATTAATTTTGCCAAAAAATTGGCACCCGTACCCAGCCCGGGAAAGTTCTTGGGCCAGGATGTGACCATTTTCCACTGGATTGTTGAGCCCGCATGAATCGCCGGCGCAGCTAGCACTGTACTACCCAATGCGGCGCCCGCCAGGCTGGATGTCTTGATAAAATCACGTCTTTTCATATTTACTTCTCTTAAGGGTACCTCGAATTATTATGAATATGCCAAGTTGAGGTTTAAATCATGACATATCAAGACCTGAACCATTAGGGCCGCCCTTGTTACGGCTTAATGCAGATACCATTCTCTTCATTTTCGGACTGGGCAACTGCGGACTCAACTCTATCTAACAGGCTTTGCAGGTCTTCGCCACGATGGAATTCTGTCATCCCTATCCACGCGGAAACCTTATCAGTGGCATTAGTCATGTCTTTCTCAAGATTTTCACGCAGCCTGTCAGCAACTATTGTGGCGCCTTCAATATCAGATTCGGGAAGCAGTGCCATAAACACATTGTCTCTAAAACGCCCGAGACGATCCGGCATTCTCAGGGATTCTGCCATTAAACCTGCTGCCTTGATCATTACATCCTCTGCATCCAATTCTTCCAGCTGGCCAACTCCATCAATCCTGATCATACCTATAGAAAGCTTATGCCCATAGCGATCTGCCAAAGCCATTAGCTCTAGTATGCTAATAGTAAGGCCACGTTCATTTGATGTTCGCGTAAGAGAATCAATGTTAGGCCATTGCTTGAGTTCCTCTTCGCTATCATCTTCAGGGTCAGGCTCATTCACTGCAGAATCCTCCGGCTGCAGGGGATCTTTTTTTCGGCGAAAGAGAAAAAAGATGCCCGCTGCAACAATCAGTACACGCAGTATACTTTTCACCAGGTCCTGCATATTGGCATCCATGCCCTCCAGAAACCCGTATATGTGTATTACCAGTTCTGCAACAGCTACTATCAACAATATCTTGATAATAAATGCGATCAGGCAAGTACCATTTTTATTCTTTTGTTTACAGATCGAATCAAACATTTTATATACCTCACAAACGAGTTAGTCTGGCAAATGAGAGAACCAGCCATTTAATCCCGACCGACTCAAAATTTACCTGTGCGCGTGTATGCTCTCCCTTTCCTTCAATATTCACGATAACTCCTTCACCGAACTTATCATGCCTTACCCTCGCACCCAGTGACAAGCCAGTAGCTAACAAACTCTCATCATTATCCACCTGCTGAGTCTGCCAGGCCGGCTGAAAGCCACCGCTACGCGTCCTTATCTCCTCTAATGCCTCCGTTGGTATTTCTTTCAGAAACCGTGAAGGGGATGAGTAGTTCTCACGCCCATACAACCTTCGCACTTCGGCGTAGGTAATATAAAGCTGTTTCATAGCGCGTGTCATACCAACATAACAAAGCCTGCGCTCTTCTTCCAGACGTGCGGGGTCATTTAGTGCATGCTGGGAAGGAAACAGGCCTTCTTCCATGCCAGAAAGGAAAACCAGTGGAAACTCCAGCCCTTTCGCAGCATGCAGACTCATTAGCTGTACACAATCCTCCCATGCCTCTGCCTGACCTTCTCCAGCTTCCAGTGCTGCGTGCGCAAGGAAAGCTGAAAGTGGGTCCATTTCCACTTCTTCATCCTGGTAATAGTTTCTTGCCGCAGTCACCAGTTCTTTCAGGTTTTCAACACGCGTCTCGGCCTTTTCACCCTTCGCATTACCATGAAACTCAAGTAAGCCTGACTGAGCCAGCACCTGTTCCACCTGCTCATATAACTCCAGATCCGTAATCTGCACTGCGAGTGCATCAATCATTTCAAGAAATACACGCAGGGCATTGCTGGCGCGTGCAGTCAACATATCCTCCTGTAGCAGTGTTGTGGCTGCCTGCCACATCGTTATGCTGGAAGTCCTCGCTTTTTGCCTGACTATATCCAGCGTACGATTACCTATGCCCCGGGTCGGCACATTAACGATACGCTCAAACGAGGTATCGTCCTCATGGTTCAGGCACAGCCGTAAATAAGACAGGGCATCCTTAATTTCTGCGCGCTCGAAAAAACGCAGCCCCCCGTATACACGATAGGGCATAGCGGCATTAAACAGGGCTTCTTCAAAACTGCGACTCTGGGCATTGGAGCGATAGAGGATTGCAACCTCGGATCGTTTGTTCCCTTCAGCCACCCATGAGCGTATGCAATCGACTGTAAAACGCGCTTCATCGACTTCATTGAAGGCCGCATAAAGCTTGATTTTTTCACCCTCTTCACCTTCTGTCCACAGGGTCTTACCCATCCTGCCCTCATTCTGGCTGATCACGGCATTGGCCGCATTCAGGATAGTCGAGGTCGAACGGTAATTCTGCTCGAGGCGCACCATCTCAGTTCCGCGAAAATCCTTTTCAAACTTCCTGATATTCTCCACCTGGGCGCCGCGCCAGCTGTAGATTGACTGGTCATCATCACCAACTACCATGATATGTGACTGCGGCCCGACAAATTCTTTTAACCAGCGATACTGTATGCTATTGGTATCCTGGAACTCATCCACCAGCACAGCACGAAACCGTTCACGGTATTGAAGACGCAGCACTTCATTGTTGTGCATCATCTCCCATGTGCGCAATAACAGTTCGGCAAAATCTACCAGCCCCGAGCGCTGGCAATGCACTTCATATTCCCTGTACACCTTCGCCCATTGCTGTTGCTGGGTATCCGAACCACTATGCACATCACCGGCCCGTCGTCCTGCTTCCTTATGATAGTTTATGAAATGCTGCCCCTGTTTGGGCTGCCAGTAGGAATCATCCAGCTCCATGTTCGCGATGACACGCTTGACTACGCGGAGCTGATCATCACTGTCTATAATTTGAAAATTTTGCGGCAGTCCGGCTTCCTGCCAGTGAGTACGAAGTAGCCGGTGTGACAGCCCATGGAAGGTTCCCATCCACATCCCACTCACCGGAAAACCCAGCATCTGTTCGATACGACCACGCATCTCACTAGCAGCTTTGTTGGTAAAAGTTACTGCCAGTATTGATAAAGGTGAATAGGAATAGGCTTGCACCAGCCAGGCCACGCGATGCGTCAACACACGAGTCTTGCCGCTACCCGCACCAGCCAGCACCAGCAAAGGCCCTTCTATAGCAGCAACGGCCTTGCGTTGCGGCTCATTCAGTCCATCGAGTAGGTGTGATACATCCATCGAATGTTATGCTTATGAAAAATATGTATTATCTTTTATAGTCGGGGGGAAGAACAGTTTTTTGGCTCTCATATTTAATATACTATATTAGCAGAATTTGTGTTCAAACACTGTTCAAGTGATTTCAAGCATAAAACCAACAAAATTGCGGCCAACATGACCCAAAAACTCTGCACACGGGGAACTGTATATCGCCTTCTGCTTCTCCTGTGCACTCTTAGTCCTGTATCGCTATTTTCTGAAGAGGTTGAAATTGAACCGGTAAATTGGGCCTATTCATCAATCTTTGGCACCGGGTGGTACTGGTTAGAAGACAATCAAACCGTATTCGCCGTGAGCTTGCCTGTCCGGCAGACGCTGCGGAGTTCCTCCATTTCTGAATCAGGAGAACGTGATATTGGGTTCGAAATTGATTGGGCCCTGTCAGTGGGCTTATACAAAATCGACGACTTACCGGGGCTTCTCGACCCCGATAATTTTGGTTCTATCGTTTTCACGCCAGGCATCGAACTGGAAATCCCAATTACTCAAAGATGGAATTTACGCCCATACGTGAACTTTGGCTGGGGTTCAAAACTGGGCTCCAGTGACTCAGCCTGGATCTATTACACGGGCATCAAGAGTCGTTACACCTTTCCTGCCGTTATCGGTAACTGGGCATTAATTAACAGTATTTACTACGGGGGATATACACCATCTGTTGGTCCATCAGATGACCTGGCTGCGATACTTGCAGGAATTGAATACAGACAACAACTAAACAATGCCAGTAAAAATGGTAACATTATTGACCTTCATTGGAGTCTTGCCTATTCCTATCTGGGTGATGATCTGACATTCAGACTTCCCGATGGCAGCGTCGACGTTGTCGATGACCAGTTCGAGGCGTCAGTTGCCTACGGTTATCGAAATCGACCGGTTAAATTGTGGTTCATGGAGTTAGACACTCTTGGCCTGGGATACCGGTTTAGTTCCAATGGGACATTTAAAGGAATAAGCCTTAACCTTGGTTCGTGGTTTGTACGATAAAACCTTTAGACATTAAAAATCAGCATGAGGAGAATAACTTGGCCTGGATTTATCTGATTATCGCCGGAATTTTTGAATGGGGCTGGCCCGTCGGTCTTAAACTGGGGTGGACTGATAACGGTGCAAATTACAGCTGGTTAGCCTTTGCCATTGCCTGTATGGGCATCAGTGGCGCTCTATTGTTGATTGCCCAACGCACTATATCTATGGGGACTGCCTATGCGGTGTGGACCGGAATTGGAGCGGTCGGAACCTTTCTCATTGGTGTCACGTTCTTTGGAGATTCGGCGACCCTGGCACGCTTCTTTTTTATTGGTTTGATCGTTGTCGGTATAGTTGGATTGAAGCTGTCTTCTGCTCATTAATCTGGTCGCCAGAACTTTTCACGATTTCAACCTTGCATACAAAGAAAGCATCCTTAAAGGCAACTACTCCACAGTCACGGACTTCGCCAGGTTGCGAGGTTTGTCAACATCTGTTCCCTTTATCAAGGCTACGCGATAAGCTAGAAGTTGCAATGGAATGGTAAATATTATCGGCGCTATAATATCGTCAACTGGTGCGACTTCAATAACAGTCAACCCATCCGCCTGTTTGAGTCCTGTTCCCGGGTCTGCAAAGACGATTAACTCACCGCCCCTGGCCCTGACTTCCTGAATATTTGATTTTAGTTTTTCCAGTAGTTCATTATTTGGTGCGACAGCAATAACGGGTACCTGGTCATCTATCAGTGCCAGCGGACCATGCTTAAGTTCACCTGCAGGATAGGCCTCGGCATGAATATAAGAGATTTCTTTAAGCTTTAACGCTCCCTCCATTGCAATAGGGTAATGTGTGCCTCTGCCGAGGAACAGGGCATGTTTTTTGTTGGCAAACTTCTCAGCAATCTTTGTAATTTTCGCATCCAGCTCAAGCGCTTCAACAATTTTTGCTGGTAAGCTCCTCAGCTCTCTGACTATCCTTTCTTCCAACTCTACGGTTAAGGCGTTACGCTGTCCAAGTGCAATCACCACCTGCATTAATGCGATTAACTGGGTGGTAAATGCCTTGGTTGAAGCGACACCAATTTCCGGACCTGCATGTGTCAATAACACCATATCTGACTCACGTGTAAGCGAACTTTCAGCGACATTACATATGCATAAAGAATGCTGGTAACCAATCTCTTTGGCAAATTTCAATGCCGCAAGTGTATCTGCAGTTTCACCAGATTGAGATATGGTTATCACTAAACAGTTTTCTGGCACCACGTGAGAGCGATAGCGAAACTCACTTGCCACTTCAACCGATGCAGCGACACCAGCGAGCTCTTCCATCCAGTATTTGGTTACCAGTCCTGCATGATAGCTGGTACCACAGGCAATAATTTGTACGCTGCTAATTGTATTAAAAACTTCATCAGCTTCATGCCCGAACGTTGCGGCTAGCAGACGATTGCCTGACAAACGGCCTTCTAAAGTATCACTTACCGCAGCAGGCTGCTCAAAAATTTCTTTCAGCATGTAATGCCGATATTCACCCAGCTCAACTGCATCAGAGCTTAACTTACTTTGATGCACCTTACGCTCAACATGATCACCATTAACATCAACGATATCTATAGCATCGATCGTTATACGAGCGACATCTCCCTCTTCGAGAAAGATGAAATTTCGTGTTTTAGATATTAGCGCAGAGACATCAGAGGCTATGTAGTTCTCACCATCACATAAACCGATGACCAGTGGGCTACCCTGACGTGCAACCACCAGATTACCTGGCTCCAGGTCACTGATTACGGCAAGGGAATATGCACCATCGAGTTCTTTAACCGTTTGCTGTAAGGCGCTAAAAAGGTCCTCAGACAGTTCAAGATTATGATGAACCTGGTGCACGATAACTTCGGTATCAGTATTTGAAGTAAATCGGTACCCCAGTTTCTCCTGTGAGATTCGCAGTGATTCATGGTTTTCTATAATACCGTTATGGACAAGACCCACCGTTTCATTACATATGTGGGGATGCGCATTTTTCTCGGTCGGTTTGCCATGCGTCGCCCAGCGTGTATGTGCGATACCAATATTTCCTCTTATTTCTTTATCGCTGGACACCTCTTGCTCTAGCGTAGCTACTCGACCTGTTGAGCGCTTACGCAGGATCTCACCTTTCTCATTTAACAGTGCCAGGCCCGCTGAATCATAACCGCGATATTCCAGCCGCTTCAACCCTTCAAGTAAGGTAGCTGTTACATCTCCAGTTGAAACACCCGCAGTTATTCCACACATTGCCTCAGCTCTCCTTCTGAGACTTCTTTTTTACTGGCCGCTGCCAGCCTTTCCTGGTTTCCTGCTGTGCACGGCTCATGGTCAATTCACCTGCAGGGGCATTTTCCGTAATGGTAGAGCCTGCACCAATAGTTGCGCCCTTACCAATTTCCACTGGCGCGATAAGTTGGCTATCTGAACCAATAAAAGCATTGTCAGCAATTATTGTTTTAAATTTATTTGCACCGTCATAGTTACAGGTAATGACTCCCGCACCAATATTTACATCTGCACCAATATCTGTATCCCCAATATAAGATAGATGATTTACCTTACTTGCTGAACCAATGTGGCTTTTTTTAATTTCAACAAAGTTACCGACGTGGGCAAGAGCTGCTATAACGGATTCCGGGCGCACCCGTGAAAATGGCCCAATGATTGCAAGTTCCCCGATTGTAGAATCCTCAAGGACGCTGTTTTCCTTGATCTCTACATCGTCTCCAATGACCATATTTTTAATATAGCAATTCGCCCCTATCGTCACCCGGTCGCCGAGGGTAACATCCCCTTCAAAAATAACATTGATGTCGACAAAACAATCTTTTCCGTGTGATATCTTGCCACGTACATCAAATCTGGCAGGGTCACTTATTGCCAGACCTTCTTTCAAATAGTATTTGGCCAGTTTTTGTTGAAAAACACGCTCCACCACCGATAAATTTTGCCGGTCATTGATACCTATAATTTCGTCGTTATCTTCTGGCTGGCACGTTTCAACGGAAATACCCTCTGCAACTGCCATGCCAAAAATATCAGTCAGGTAATATTCACCCTGCGCGTTTTCACAATTAAGTTTAGATACCCATGATTTAAGCATATTCGCAGGTGCCGCAAGGAAACCTGTATTTATTTCATTAATATGGACTTGTTCTGGTGTTGCATCCTTATGCTCAACAATTTCCTGAAAGCGCTGAAATTTATCACGCTGTATTCGTCCGTATGAACCACCGTCTTCTAAGTACGCCGTCATCAAACCAATAGACTTTTCGCCACAGGTTTTCATCAACTTTTTTAATGAGTTCTTTGAAATTAACGGTACATCTCCATACAACACCAGTATGGTCGAACCGTCTGCGACATATGACAAGGCCATTTCTACCGCATGACCGGTACCTTTTTGTTCAGACTGTAATACCCAGTTAATATCGTCATTGCGAATCTGCTCACGCAGCAAATCTCCGCCAAAACCATAAACAACATGCAGACGATCTGCACCTAACTCCAGACAGGTATCCAGTACATGCTGCAACATGGGCTTACCAGCTACCTTATGTAAGACCTTGGGCAGGTCAGAGACCATTCTAGTGCCTTTACCGGCAGCGAGTATTATGACTTCAAGCATAGGGTTTTCTCTCTATGGGGATCAGAATTATCTTTTGTTACTATATCGTAAATTGTGGATGGATTCCTGATTGTGTGGTCAGGTTTTTTGTGTTGGCGCATGGTTGTGTTTTTTTCATTTTTATTTGTTTGCTTGAATTAAGCTGAGTTTTTCGTCCTTCATGGACGAGTAACTTTTCTTTGCTTGCTCAAAGAACAAGTAATCAAAAGAAAGAGCACCCGCATGCTTGCCCTTGGGGTTCCCTGCGATGCTCGGATGAGCTGGCGGTATGTGAACTCGCTGCGCTCAGACAGGCACACCCCGAAACCCCAGCTCATCCTGTGCTTCTCGGCAAGCCTGAACGGGACGGGTAGATCAAAGACATGGGACTAAAGACTAAGGGTAAAAGAAAAGGCAAAACCGTCTTTCCGTTATTCCGACAATTTTCCTGCCGGAATCTGTCTATTTAAAAAAAACCTGAATACCGGCCTACGCCGGTATGGCAATTTAAAATGAAGATTTTGATTCTTCTTTTGTCTTTCGTCCCGTATCCTTAATCTTATGTCTTTGACCTCCCATCCCCTTTTGGGTTGTTAAGCACTGGAAGGCTGGGCCGGACTGAAGCGCGCAGAGTAGCCGTAGGCCAACACGATGGGGCTGCTTTTCTTTGGTTTGTTAATATAATTCAAAAAACTAAATCTGCAGGATGCGGATTTGAACAGTCGAAGACTAGCCCGAAGGGTGAAGGCCATGGATGGCCTGAATAAATGAACTCGTCCATAAAGGACGAAAAACTCAGATCGATTCAAGCAATAGAATAAAAAAAGAAAATTACTCAGCCGTACGGCAGCACAAAATCACTGAAACAACGACGTTACCGGTTTACTTTTTTTCACGCAGTTTGCGAATCATATTCAATTGCGCAACAGCTTCTGCCAGTTCGGACTGAGCAAGGGCAAAATCCATGTCTGCTTTTTGATCCTTCATTGCTTCTTCAGCCTGGCGCTTGGCTTCCAGCGCTACTGATTCATCCAGATCTTTTGCTCTAATAGCGGTATCGCTAAGTACGGTAATGACATGCGGCTGAACTTCCAGGATGCCGCCGGAGACAAAGAAATGCTGTTCGTTCTCACCTTCTTCGGAACGAACAACAATCTCTCCAGGTTTAATCTCGCCGATTAGCGGGGTATGCCGTGGATAGATACCGACTTCACCACTGAGCAGCGGCACGAACACTGCTTCCACTGTGCCGGAGAAGATTTCCTCTTCAGCACTAACGATATTGAGATGCATAGTCATGGCCATTGCCCGCTTCCTCAGTCAAGCTACAGAGTTTTAGCCCGTTCAACAGCTTCATCAATGGTTCCCACCATATAGAATGCCTGCTCGGGAAGACTGTCATACTCACCATCAACAATGCCGCGGAAACCTTTTATGGTGTCTTTCAAAGATACGTATTTACCTTCAGTTCCGGTAAATACTTCAGCAACGAAGAAAGGCTGGGACAGGAATCTCTGTATCTTTCTGGCACGGGATACAGCCAGTTTGTCTTCTTCTGACAGCTCATCCATACCCAGAATCGCAATGATGTCCTGTAGCTCTTTGTAGCGCTGTAATGTTGACTGTACATCACGGGCAACTTGATAGTGTTCTTCACCAATGACATTTGGATCGAGCTGGCGCGATGTTGAATCCAGTGGATCTACAGCTGGGTAAATACCCAGTTCTGCAACCTGGCGAGACAGTACGACTGTCGCGTCAAGATGTGAGAATGTCGTTGCTGGTGATGGATCGGTCAAATCATCAGCAGGCACATATACGGCCTGAATGGACGTAATGGAACCAGTCTTGGTCGAGGTAATTCGTTCCTGCAAGCGACCCATTTCTTCAGCCAGTGTTGGTTGATAACCAACCGCTGAAGGCATACGTCCCAGCAGTGCAGAAACTTCTGTGCCCGCCAGTGTGTAACGATAAATATTATCGATGAATAGCAGTACGTCACGACCTTCATCACGGAAGTTCTCCGCAATCGTCAAACCTGTCAATGCGACACGCAGGCGGTTACCCGGTGGCTCGTTCATCTGGCCATAAACCAGCGCCACTTTATCGAGTACATTTGACTCTTTCATTTCATGATAGAAATCATTACCTTCACGGGTACGTTCGCCGACACCGGCAAACACTGAATAACCGCTGTGTTCGATAGCGATATTACGGATCAGCTCCATCATGTTAACTGTCTTACCTACTCCGGCACCACCGAACAGGCCAACCTTACCACCTTTGGCAAACGGACAGATCAAATCAATTACCTTGATACCCGTTTCCAGCAGTTCATCACTGACTGACTGCTCAGCATATGTGGGTGGCTCGCGGTGAATGGGCATTAACTTCTCAGAAGCAACCTCACCTTTTTCATCAATCGGCTTACCAAGAACATCCATGATGCGTCCAAGTGTTGCTGTGCCGACGGGCACTGAGATAGCAGAACCTGTATCGCTTACCTGTAAATGACGACGCAGACCATCAGAGCTGCCCATGGCAATACAGCGTACAACGCCGTCACCAATTTGCTGTTGAACCTCCAGTGTCAATCCAGTCTCATCAACGACAAGGGCATTGTAAACCCGGGGGATCGAATCAGCAGGAAACTCAACGTCGACCACTGCGCCAATTATTTGTACTACTTTTCCAGAACTCATTTACCGGTTCCTCAGAATTAAACTACTTACTATCAAAAAGTTATCAAAACAAAACAAAATATTTTACAGATGCAACTTACTCCAGCGCCGCTGCACCACTTACAATTTCAGACAGTTCCTGTGTAATTGCAGCCTGGCGGGCTTTGTTATATATAAGCTCAAGATCATCAATCATGTCACCTGCATTATCGGAAGCGGCCTTCATAGCAACCATTCTTGCTGATTGTTCGCAGGCAATATTTTCAACTACCCCCTGATAAACCTGCGCTTCGATGAAACGAGTCAACAGGGCATTCAATACAGGCCTGGCTTCTGGCTCGTAGATATAATCCCAGTGATGTTTATAGTCATCAGAGCCATCTGCTTTCAGAGGAAGTAGCTGAGACACTATTGGTTCCTGGGTCATGGTGTTTACAAATTTGTTATACACAAGCATCAGGCGATCAAGTTTTCCATCCACATAATCATCAAGCATCACTTTTACGACACCAATCAGCTGGCTGATCTGTGGCGCATCACCGAGGTGTGTGGCGCTGGATACCATACTGAAACCAAAGCGCTTCATGAAACCCTGTGCTTTACTGCCGATGCTGCAAAAATCAACCTCAACACCTTTATCGTTCCACTCTTTCATGTCGGTAACGGCTGCTTTTAGCATGTTCGTGTTGAGACCACCGCAAAGGCCGCGGTCGGAAGAAATAATAATATAACCGACACGTTTTACTTCGTCACGTTCAATCAGAAACGGGTGATGGTATTCAGGATTGGCATGATACAAATGGCCAGCCACGTCTCTAATCTTCTCAGCATAGGGACGTGCAGTATGCATCCGCTCCTGTGCTTTACGCATTTTACTCGCTGCAACCATTTCCATTGCGCGAGTAATTTTTTGCGTACTCTGCAGACTCTTTATCTGCGTTTTAATTTGTTTACCGACGGCCATTTCAGTCTACCAGGTATGGTTGGCCTTGAAGTCATCCAGCGCAGCGCGCAGACGGCTTTCGATGTCGTCATTGTAATCACCCGTATCATTGATCATTGTCAATAGATCAGACTGATTGGCATGCATATAGGCATGCAGAGCATCTTCAAAGTCACGCACTTTGGCCGGCTCGATATCATCCAGAAACCCTTCATTAGCCGCAAACAATGAGGTCGCGAGATCGGCAACAGTCAGGGGTGAATATTGAGGCTGTTTCATCAATTCAGTAATGCGCTGGCCAAGTGCAATTTGATTTTGCGTGGCTTCATCAAGATCTGATGCAAACTGTGCAAATGCTGCCAGTTCACGATATTGGGCCAGTGCCAGTCGCACACCACCACCCAGTTTATTAATTATGGTCTGCTGTGCCGCGCCGCCAACACGAGAGACTGAAAGGCCGGCATTAATAGCGGGTCGGACACCAGCATTAAAGAGGTCGGTCTCGAGGAAAATCTGGCCGTCCGTAATCGAAATTACATTAGTTGGGACGAATGCTGATACGTCACCTGCCTGTGTTTCGATGATTGGCAGTGCTGTCAGTGATCCGGTCTTGCCTTTAACCTTGCCGTCGGTCAGCTCTTCCACATACTCAGCATTCAGACGTGCAGCCCTTTCCAGTAAACGCGAATGCAGATAAAACACATCACCAGGATAGGCTTCACGACCCGGGGGACGACGCAGCAGCAATGATACCTGACGGTAGGCCCAGGCCTGCTTGGTCAGGTCATCATAGACGATCAGGGCATCTTCACCTTTATCGCGGAAATATTCACCCATGGTACAACCGGCATAAGGCGCAAGAAACTGCATGGCAGCAGATTCAGATGCACCCGCATTAACCACGATGGTATGTTCCATTGCACCAAACTCTTCCAGCTTGCGTACAACACTTGAGACAGAAGAGGCCTTTTGTCCAACAGCCACATAGATACAGACCACGCCTGTGCCTTTCTGGTTAATAATGGCATCGATGGCCACCGCCGTTTTTCCTGTCTGGCGGTCACCAATAATGAGTTCACGCTGGCCACGGCCAATTGGCACCATGGAGTCAACAGATTTAAGCCCGGTCTGCACTGGCTGACTAACAGATTGCCGTGTAATAACACCCGGAGCCACTTTCTCGAGTGGCTCAAAACCTTCTGCCTTGATTTCGCCTTTGCCATCTATCGGATTACCCAGGGTATCGACAACACGGCCAATCAGCGATTCACCAACTGGAACTTCAAGAATACGACCGGTGCATTTAACGCTGTCGCCTTCTTTAAGATGCTCATAAGCACCCATAATGACAGCGCCGACCGAATCCCTTTCCAGATTCATCGCCAGGCCAATGACATCACCCGGAAACTCCAGCATTTCACCAAGCATTACATCACTAAGACCGTGAACCCTGACTATACCGTCGGTGACACTGACGATCGTTCCTTCGGTTCGAGCCTCGACCTTACTATCAAAATTTTCCAGTCTCTTCTTGATCAGCTCCGAGATTTCAGATGGATTAAGCTGCATGGTGCGTTTCCCGTTAACGTGTTAGGTATGAAGTGAGATTTTTCAAACTGCCTGCGACAGAGCCATCAATGACTGTGTCACCTGCGCGAATAATCACACCACCAATAATAGATGGATCGACAGATGCCTTAATTTTGACATCGCGATCAAGTTCTTTTTTCAACATTTTGGCCAGTTTGCTGATCTGTGTCTCGTCCAGAGCGAATGCAGACACCACGCTGGCATCGATTATGCCTTCAGCACTGGCCCGCAACTCATTAAACAGAGTCGAAATTTCCGGCAATAACTGCAACTTGCCATTTTCACGCAGTATGCCAAGCAGCGCCTGCTCCTGATCGCTAATATCTTCCAGCAGTGAAGCCATTAATGAATCGATCTGTTCACCTGTCATGCCCGGATCACCGAGCGCGAATGCCAGGTTTTTATCGGTTACAGCAATCGCATAATAGCTCAGCACATCACCCCAGCGCTGCAGCGATGAAGTCTCGCTGGCCAGCCTGAAAATGGCTTCTGCATAGGGTCGGGCTAATGTGGTGCGTTCTGCCATTAGAGCTGACGGGCCAGGTCATCGAGGATATCAGCATGCGCCTTCTCATCGACTTCTTTTTTCAGTATAGCGCTGGCACCTTCTACTGCCAGCCTGGCAACAGAGGCACGCAGTTCTTCTCGCGCACGATTTGATTCCAGCTCGATCTCGGACTGAGCGCTGGCTAGTATTCTTGAGCGCTCTTCATTGGCCTGGTCCTTTGCTTCGTCAACAATACCGCCTGCACGCTTATTGGCCTGTGCCAGCAAATCTGAAGCCTGGTCCTTCGCTTCCTTTATCTTTGCAGCCGCATTCTTTTTTGCCAGTTCCAGATCACCCTCGGCACGTGTAGCCGCAGCCAGGCCGTCTGCGATATTTTTCTGTCGCTCGCGCAAAGCACCAACAATGGGTGGCCAGACATATTTTTGACAGAATATAACAAACAGCGCAAAGGCAATAGCCTGCCCAAGTAATGTCGCATTAATATTCACGACAGCATCTCCAGGTTTCCGGGTTTAATGCCAGGCACTGCTTAAGCGACGGCAAACAGGATGTAGAAGGCGATACCAACAGCGATCATAGGAACCGCGTCGACCAGACCCATTACAATGAAAAACTGGGTACGAAGTAATGGTATCAATTCTGGCTGACGAGCAGCGCCCTCGAGGTACTTACCACCAAGTGATCCAATACCGATAGCGGCACCCAGGGCTCCAAGGCCCATCAAAATTGCGCCTGCGATAAATAACAGTGCTTTGGCTTCTTCCATTGTATTTCTCTCTTATGAGTTGAATTATGGGTTGTAATACTAATTAATGTTCATCCACAGTGTAGGCCATATCCATATAAACGATAGTTAACACCATGAATATAAATGCCTGCAGTACCACAATCAGGATGTGGAATATTGCCCATGGCAGAGACAGAGTCCACTGAACATACCATGGCAACAGAGCAATCAGAATAAAGATCATTTCACCTGCATACATGTTACCAAATAGCCGCAAGCCCAGCGATATAGGTCTGGCAATCAGGCTAACGCCTTCCAGCAGCAAATTGACCGGTAACAGATACTTCGGGAACGGGTGAAATGCCAGCTCGGCAAAGAAACCGCCGGGCTTTTTGATTTTGAAACTGTAAAAAAGGGTCAATCCGAAGATAGACAAGGCCATGCCCATCGTAGCATTGGGATCAGTTGTTGGCACCACCTTAAGAAAGTGTACACCCATCATGCTGGCTACATAGGGCAGAAAATCAACGGGCACCAGATCCATGACATTCATCAACAGGATCCAGACGAAAACAGTCAGCCCTAAGGCTCCGATAAAATTGTTCTTACCGGTAAAGGAACTTTTGACATTATCGTCGATAAATTCGATGACCCACTCAACGAAATTCTGCAAACTGCCTGGCACGCCGGAAGTTGCATATTTTGCTGCCTTGCTAAAGAAAAAGAGAAATAACCCACCAAGCAGGACAGAGAAACCCAGGGTATCAACGTGAAAAGCCCAGAAACCCATCTCTTTGGCTTCCTCTGCTGAATGCGCCAGACCCCAGCTACCATCCGTATGCTGACCATAGGTCAGATTCGTAAGATGATGCTTGATATATTCAGAAGACGTTAACGTATCGCCTGCCATGCCATCCCTTGATTACAAAAAATTTATTAAAAAAAATAATCTGGAGTAAACCCGATGAACCCAAATCATGTTTTATTTTATTACACCTGCAAACAATGCGGGCGATAGCTGTATCCACAAATACACGGCAAACAGTGCCGCCGCATTTAATGGCTTTAACAACACCACAGCCAGTAAAAACAGGGCTATGGTCAAGAATAATTTACCTATTACGCCCCGGTATGCTACCGCAGCGAGCTGGTCTACCTGCCAGCCACCCTTATTGCTAAACAGTCTTAGCGCAAAAAAGGCATTGGCGATCACCGAGATCATACCGCCGACAAGTGCTGAATATGCTGTTACCAGGTCAAAAACAGTTAACAAAACAGCAGACGTAATCATTGCTAGAGCCGCCTGCCAGCCAATGATGCTGAATGGCTTTGATTGAAAACTGCCCATCTAGCAAATCCTGATCAATCCAGCAGCAGTTTAGCTTGGCATACTGCCAAAAACAGCCATTGCTGAAAGGCGCATAGTATAGTGACAAGCCCCTTTTTGGTCAACATCAGATTGCTCAATAACGATACTCGCCTCAATAGTCTGCCGGTACCGCGTCAATGTATCCTCTCAAGAATCCCCTGCAGCACGTCATTACCATGAAAATCGATGACCAGCTTGCCTTTGCCCCGACTGCCCAGCTTGATTTCCACTTGTGTTCCCAGTTTTTCTGACAGTGATTCCTCAAGATGCCTGACATCCGGGTCTTTTACCTTTGGATTGCTGGCCAGGTTACTGCGATCTTCCTGCAGCCGACGAACTAACTGCTCGGCCTGCCTAACACTCATACCATTTTTAACAATCTGCTGGGCTGTCTTGTACTGCAGGCTCTCATCTAGAGAAAGCAGGGCACGGGCATGCCCCATATCCAGCTGCCCCTGCTCCAGCAGAGCGCTTACATCGGATTGCAGAGAAAGCAGGCGTAACAGGTTGCTCACTGCGGCACGGGAACGACTGACGCTGTCCGCTACCTGCTGGTGAGTCATGGTAAATTCCTCTATCAGACGCTGCATCCCCCTGGCTTCTTCAATCGGATTAAGGTCTTCCCGCTGCAAATTTTCGATCAGCCCGATGACCATGGCATCTTCATCAGACAGCTCACGCACCACTACCGGCACACGATCAAGAGCGGCCTGCTGCGCGGCCCGCCAGCGACGCTCGCCGGCAATGATTTCATAGTCTCCACTGGCCAGTTTGCGCGCAACTATGGGCTGCAATACACCCTGTTTGGCAATTGAGTTAGCAAGTTCGTCCAGTGCCTCCTGATCCATATGCCGACGCGGCTGAAACTGGCCGCGCTGCAGTAATTCCACCGGCAGCTGTTGTAATTTGTCAGGAGGAATATTGTCTACTGAAGCACCGGTATCACCTAACAGGGCATCAAGACCACGGCCTAATCTACTTTTTTTTGTATTCATTAATCTGATTCCCTTCCCATAACCTCACCCGCCAGCGCCAGGTAAGCGCTCGCGCCTTTGGATCGTTTATCATATTCAAGCACAGGTTTGCCATAACTCGGCGCTTCTGCCAGACGGATATTTCGTGGAATAATTGTGTGGTAAACCTTGTCGCCAAAGTGCTGTTCCAGTTGTGATGACACTTCTCTTGACAACGAATTCCGGCGGTCGAACATAGTTCGCAGTAACCCTTCAATATTGAGGTCGGGGTTAAAGGCGGCCCTTATTTTGCGCACTGTATTGACCAGTTCAGTCAACCCTTCCAGTGCAAAATATTCACATTGCATCGGGATGATAACGGCATCAGATGCCACCAGCGCATTGACTGTCAGCAAATCCAGTGAAGGCGGACAGTCTATCAGGATAAAATCATACTCTTCACGTATGGCTTGCAAGGCTTCCCGCATACGGAACTCTCTATGCTCCTCATCCACCAGCTCGATTAAGGCGCCTGAAAGCTCGCGATTTGACGCAATCACATCAAACCCTGAGCTTGTTCTGACGATAGATTCCTGAACCGGTTCAGAATGCATTATCACCTCGTACACCGTAGCTTTCTGTCCGTCACGGTCGATACCGCTGCCGACAGAGGCGTTACCCTGTGGGTCAAGATCCACCAGCAGTATCTTTTGCTTCATACGCGCAAGGGATGCCGCCATATTGATCGCGGTGGTGGTCTTTCCTACGCCACCTTTCTGATTTGTTATTGATAAGACTTTAGCCATTTCATTTATGTGTTTTTTTACAGATAATCAGGTGCCGCTGCTCTGACAGACCCGGTACATGTAATTTGATTACATCTTCAATCCTGAAACCAGCCAACATTTCTACGGATTCTTCACCTGGCCATTGCCCTTTCATAGCGAGCAATTGCCCACCGTCAGCAAGTAAATGTCCCGAACAGGCAATAAAAGATGACAAGCTGCTAAATGCACGGCTGAGTAAACTGTCAAATTTCTCATGCGGATGAAATTTCTCCGCACGCTGCTGCACTATGCTTACATTCTTCAGCTTTAATTGTGCCTGCACCTGTCGCAGAAAGCGACAACGTTTGGCATTGCTGTCCAGTAATGTCACATCTATGTCCGGACATGCAAGGGCTACAGGTATCCCCGGCAGCCCTGCGCCAGTGCCTGCATCGATAACTTTCCTGCCAAGCAGATAGGGCACTACGGACAAACTGTCCAGCAGGTGTCGTGTTATGAAATCTGCATCACTCTTTACTGTAGTCAGGTTGTAGACCCGGTTCCATCGCTTCAGCAGTGAAAGATACCCCAGTAATGCGCGCCTGCGCTGATCATCAATTTCAATCCCAAGTTCTGCCACGCCTTCCGCCAGCAATTTTTTTAAGTCCCCTGCCCTAGTGTAGTGTTTCATATTATTTAACGATTAAGAGGTACACAAATGATTCAAGACAAGGCGCAGATCGCTGGCAATGGTTATTCCCTTGCCCATAACTGCATTGAACCATTTGTGGGCCTCCCTTCGGGCGCGACGAGTAACTGTTAGCTACAGCGTTAGGTTCCTTGTAAAGGGAGCAACCATTTACTGCGAAACCTGCCTTGTAGCTAACAGTTTCTCGTCGCGCTTAATCGTTAAATAATATGAAACACTACACTTTGCCATTAAGCTGATTTGCTTTTCAAATGCACCAGTAATAAGGAAATGGCGGCCGGCGTAATGCCGGATATGCGCGACGCCTGGCCGAGTGTGGACGGCTTGTGCTCATTAAGTTTCAGGCTAACCTCTGTCGACAGGCCATGCACACTGCTGTATTCGATATCTCCCGGCAGACGCATTTCTTCATGCTTCCTGTGCTTCTCGACTTCTACCTGCTGACGTGTGATATAGCCGGCGTACTTGGCCTGAACCTCCACCTGTCCACTGACAGCATTATCCTCAACGGGCTTTCCCGCACCGGGCAGCTTCATCAGCCGGTGATAGTCTATTTCCGGTCGTTTAAGTAGATCCAGCAGATTCACTTCGTGAACCAGGGGCTGTCCCAATATTGCTTCCACAACCGCTGGCTCGATAGCTTCCGGCCTGAGCCAGATTGCGGCCAGGCGCTCCTGTTCATCGATGATGGCCTGTTTTTTCTCACAGAATTTATACCAGCGTCGATCATTTACCAGCCCTAGCTCACGGCCTTTTTCTGTCAGTCGTAAATCTGCATTATCCTCGCGCAACAGCAATCGATACTCGGCTCGGGAAGTGAACATTCGATAAGGTTCGCTGGTACCACGGGTGACCAGGTCATCAATCATCACGCCAATATAGGCTTCATTACGAGCTGGATACCAGGGCTCTTCATTCCGCATGCTGCGCACCGCATTAATTCCGGCCAGCAGACCCTGGGCCGCCGCCTCTTCATAGCCGGTGGTACCGTTAATCTGCCCGGCAAAAAACAGGCCGGTTATATATTTTGTTTCCAGCCAGGGGTAAAGATCTCGCGGGTCCAGATAGTCGTATTCGATGGCATAACCGGGACGCGTAATAAAGGCCCGCTCAAAGCCTTTTATCGAACGCACCAGTGCCAGCTGTATATCAAAAGGTAAACTGGTCGAAATACCATTTGGATAAACTTCATTCAGTCCCAGGCCTTCCGGTTCGACAAAAATCTGGTGGCTGTCACGGTCAGCAAACCGTACCACCTTGTCTTCGATAGATGGGCAATAGCGAGGCCCCGCACCTGAAATCTCACCACTGTAAAGAGGCGATCGATGCAGCCCTTCACGGATCAGCTCATGTGTTTGCGCATTGGTGTAAGTGATATGGCAGGGAACCTGCTGAGGGTGCTGGTCTCTATTACCAATATAGGAAAAGACTGGCGTAGGATCATCACCCGGCTGCTCCTGCATGACTGAAAAGTCGATGCTTGAACGGTCAATGCGCGGTGGAGTGCCTGTTTTCAGGCGATCAATGCGGAAAGGCAAATCACGCAGGCGCCTCGCCAGTGCATTCGACGGTGCATCGCCAGCACGGCCACCTGCCTGATTAGTTTGTCCAATATGGATCACGCCCCCAAGAAAGGTTCCACTGGTAATCACTACGCTGGGGGCACGAAATTCTAGCCCCATGCGTGTCACTACGCCCGCCACCTTTTCCTGATCAATGATCAGGTCGACAACCTCCTGCTGAAATACTGACAGGCCAGCCTGAGATTCGACCATATGCCGGATTGCCGCTTTGTACAGAACCCGGTCAGCCTGCGCCCGGGTAGCGCGTACAGCCGGCCCCTTTCTCGAGTTCAAAATTCTAAACTGGATACCTGCCATATCAGCCGCGCGAGCCATAGCACCGTCAAGAGCATCGATTTCTTTAACCAGATGACCTTTGCCGATGCCACCTATTGCCGGGTTACAGGACATCTGGCCAATGGTTTCTATGTTATGCGTCAACAACAACACCCTCGCTCCCATGCGTGCAGACGCAAGGGCGGCCTCAGTGCCGGCATGGCCGGCGCCGATAACGATAACATCGAAGTGTTCAGGGTACTGCATAAATAACCGTCTTCTGAATAGAGCCGGTCATTATACACCTACATGTCAATTGTCGGATACACCCACTGCAGGGCATTCAGATGGAAAACTCTATTTCGACTCCAGCTAGCGTTATGATGTCTCCACTGGCAAGTGGAGTGGACTGTGATCTTAGTTCCTTGCCATTTACAGCAGGGGCATTTCCACTACCGCTGGCGCCAGAAATAAAGGAAATGAAATAACCTTTCTTACGCCGTGAGACTACTACCACCTGCACCCCTGGACGACCCAGCGTCACCATCGAACGATTAACCTTAACTTCTTTACCTGCTGCCGGTCCAGTGCGTACCTTCAGCACAGCGACCCGGCTCTCCGGCTCAGGCTCTATGGCCTTAATCGCGGCGGTATCCTCGGCATCCTTCATTGCCTTTGCCTGAGATTCAGTTGCCACGTCACGCGCAATTTTACCCGGCTTCAGAATCATTGTTTTCTCAAAATCTTCTTCATCTACACCAGGACCATTCTGATCAACATGGTATATCAACTTACTGTTGCCAACTTTTATTTCATCACCTTCCTGTAACACTGTTTTTTCAGTGCGGGTGCCATTAATAAATGTACCATTGGTGTCACTAAGATTCTCAAGAAATGAATCATCAAGTATGCTGATGATAAGTACGTGCCTCCCGCTGACTGCCGGGTCTGCTAATACAATATCTACACCAGGCCGCCTGCCAATTACCATCCGACTCTGGTTTAATTTAAATTTTTTACCTTCATTTTCCAGACTTAATATACCCATTTCTTTTTCCTGTTCTATCAACTCGAAAATAATTTGTTCAGGCGTTGCGCCCATGACTTGTCCCGAGCCTGACTATCATCCACCCGGACCATCATTACGGTAACATTATCCTTACCACCATTCGACAAAGCTTTGTTGACCAGCTCACCGGTACCGTATTCCAGATCAGTGGAGGAACGGCGAATAATATTTGCTATATCCATGTCATCCACCATATCTGACAGTCCATCTGAACAAAGCAAATAGATGTCGCCCGCACGTGCATCGTAATCATATAGATCCACTTCCACCACCGGGTCTATACCCAAAGCACGGGTAACAATATTCCTCTGCTCCGATGCCTTGGCTTCTTCCTGCGTATAAAAACCATGATCGACCAATTCTTGAACCACCGTATGATCGGTAGTCAATAGTTCCAGACGATAGTCACGGTAGCGATATATCCGTGAATCACCGATGTGTGCAATACTTACTTTGTTGCCATGAAACCAGGCTGCGGAGACGGTTGTCCCCATGCCTCTGCAATCATGGTCATCATGTGCTGAGTCGTATACCTGTTGATTCGCATGGTGCAGTGCCCGATAGAGTATTGCAGACTCTTCGTGTTGCTTACCATCCAGTTTAATCTTTTCTTCACTACCCTTAATTTGTATAACAGAATGCACCAGCGATGTAATGGCTATTGCACTGGCCACTTCACCGGCCTTATACCCACCCATGCCGTCAGCGAGTACAGCCAAACCCATTTCAGAATCGTAACCGAAATTGTCCTCGTTATGTTCACGCACACAGCCGGTGTCTGATTTTGCTTCAATAACAAGTTTCGCCATTATTTTTTGCCTGCCATCTTTTTCGCGCATGCCAACAAATCCCGAGCCAGTTTCTTGCCATCCTGGTATCGGTCATCAGCATCTTTCTGTAACAACTTATCCAGAATCTTCTTTATGCAGTACCCATTCTCCTTCAAGACCGGGCGTAGCGCAAAAATATCAGGTGCTGGTTCATTTGTAATCTTGTACATCAATTGGGTCAGTGAATCTGCCTTATATGGCAGGCGCCCGGTCAGGAGCTGGAACATCAACACTCCCAGAGAATACAAATCAGTTCTTCCATCCAGCTTTTTGCCACGCAGCTGTTCCGGTGACATAGAGGAGGGTGTGCCGAGCACCATGCCTGTTTTCGTTCGTCGCGAATCAGTCAGTCGAGCAATACCAAAATCTGTTATTTTCAATTGCCCTGTGCCAGGATCATACATGACATTTGCCGCTTTAATGTCTCGGTGAACAATATCCCTGCTGTGAGCATAAAACAAGGCACCAGCAAGCTTCATTCCTATTTTTACCACGGTCAAAGGTGGTAGCAATGTCCCCTCCTTGGTGTAAACGCGCAAATCACTGCCAGTAAGAAACTCCATTGCAATATAGGCCAGCTCGTCGTGTTCACCGGCATCATAGATAGTAACAATGTGAGGGTGATGCAGGCGCCCGGCGGCCTCTGCTTCATGAAAGAATCGGCCCAGAACATTTTCCTGCTCATCTTCATCGAATTCACGTTTCAGATTTAACGTTTTTATCGCTACTGTACGATTTATCTTTGGATCAGTACCCTGATATACCAGCCCCATAGCACCCTTACCTATCTCCTTCTGTACAAGATAACGACCCAGCACTCTCTGCTCAGAAGAGTCTGGATCTATTTCTTCAGAGGTGTCCATGGATGTGATGGCAGTATTGACTGCAGGCCCGGTTTTGCTCTCGTCAATCTTCACCGTATCTTCCATCATGCGCGCTTTTTCCAGTTTGCCCTGCAAATCCTTGAAATGAGGATTAAAGCTTTCCATATACTGATATACCGCAACAGCACGATCAAAACGATCGCTGGCCTCAAATTCCTGTGCCAGGTAAAACAGCATTACCATAATTGAGTTATCCAGCGGGCATTTACGGAAACTTTCAAAAGCCGCATCCAGCTCTCCACGTTTTTGTGATGCCAGGCCAACACGTCGATGCACTTCACCCGACATAACCGTTGGCTTTTCTGCCTGTCTATAGGCACCACTCATTAGCCAGTTCGCAAGAAAACCTGAAAGCAGAAGTAAGATGGGTGGGTACATATTCAGCCAGATGGATGTCTCCAGCAAAAACAGGGCCTCAATACCTAGCAGCAACAATACCAGCACAGTTGTCACAATGACCCTGGCTTTTATATCCTGGCCAGACAACCATAAAAGCAGAATAGCGATAAGAATAAGCAGAACTGTAGATACTATGCCGGCCCAGGCAGGTGTTGAAATAATCTTACCGTCAAGCATACTGGCCAAGGTCTCAGCTACCACCATCACAGCAGGCATAGAAACCTCCGTGGGTGTGCTTACTTCCTGTATCAAACCATGCGCCGTCACACCCAGTAAAACAATCTTCCCGCTGAGTCTATCGGCTGAAACCGCTCCGTGCCGAACATCATGGTACGAAACCACCTCAACTGTACTCCTGTTATCTTTACTGGAAGGATAAAAATAAGGCCAAACCTGGAGTCGCTGATCAGTCATCAGCGTCTTGCCGGCAATAGTTAACTTTTTATCCTTCGTAAATGAGACATCCAGAAGCCTCATGTTGTTGACACGCAGGTATAACTGCATAACAAGAGTAGGTAGTAGCAACCCATTCGCTTCAGTAAATAAAGGGACGCTACGAATGACTTTAGAAACATCATTTTCGGTAAATACACTGGCATAGCTTGCGGCAGGGCCACTTGCGCTCTCGGGTAATGGATAGGCCGGCCTGGTCGTGTGCAATCTTAAAGATTGCTCATTGGGTAAGCTGTTCTGCAGCAAATAGCCGGGTAGCACAGTCTGTATCCTGTCATCTTTAGATGTGCTCACAAAAGGGATTCCCGCTATAACAATCCCCTGATTCCTGATGTCTCCTGCCAGCTCTGTCAGCTGCTGACCGGAAACTATTGGGGATGTCAGGGTATCATCGCTGCTGGTTGCGGCCATGTTCAGCGATTGTAGTCCAACATAAGCAATTAGCTCTACACCGGAAGAAAGCAGGTTTTCCAGCAGTCGGATATGCGTATCATAGGGGACAGGATAGCGGCCGATTTTATCCAGCGAGTACTCATCAATCGCCACCACCATCACATCTGAGGCAGGAGGCTGTCCCAGCATGCGAATATTGTCATATAAGGTGTAGCTGTGATCATCAAGCAAGCCGAGCCTGCCCGCCAATAGAATTAGCACCAGCATCACCAGGATTACAAAACCGTTACGTGAAAAAATCAACGACTTCATGGCCGTTGCAGCTCCTTCTTTTTTAGAACAAGCCAGATTCAGACCAGTCCTGTTTCTTTTTTTACCCTGTACTGAAAACTCACACTATCGTTCATCGCCAGCACGGCGAATTTAATTTTTCAGTATACACAGGGATGAACAACTGCCATTGAAAATGGTTAATAAATCTCACTGACACAGTGTGGCCATCTTCGCATGACAGGCGTAATCCATCAAGATACTGATGCCGTCAAGTAACGACATACTGAGAATGCCAGATTACATGCCACCTTTATACAGTATGGCAACAATCCCTGAAAAATGGATATTATTTTTAGTTTATTTTTTGTTTAATCAGGCTCTGCTATGATTAAACATACTCGATTACGCACTGACCTGACATATATGCCCAATTTTACCCTGTCACCAAAAACACTCTCTTCTCTACTGGTATTTCTAATTATTTCACTTTTTTCCGGCTCTACGTTTGCTGAAATCTATCTCAGCACAGCGCTCAAGAATGGCCTGCCAGTGCCACATGCTGAAAATAAATTTAGTTGCAAGGATAAAATTTACGGTGTTGTTGTTGATCAATGGCCTTCTGGCAGCAACCATCTGATGGAGGCTTACTGGACTGACCCACAGGGAAAACAACGCGAACACACACGATATAATTTCACTGCACGCAAAGGAAAAACACACGCCTGGGCATGGCTGCGTTTGCATGCTGCAGAACCCGAAATGCTCGACCGTTTACTGATGCAGGAAAATGATAGCCTGAGAGAATTCAATGGCCAATGGCAAGTTGATTTTTATGTCGATGGAAAAGCCATAGGTAAATTGACCTTTCAGATTACCTGTGGATAAATTACATACCACGACATATCTATTCATGCTCAATTACTTACCAGGAAACCACATCTCAATATGAAAATCTTCACCCTAAGAAATTCCGGCATCACCATCCTGCTTACCGTACTTATAGCGTTATCCGGCTGCAACAGCGGTACCAACGAGACGTCTACCGGGGGCAGTGGTTCAACATCGCCTTCTTCTCTAGCAGGCACATATACTGGTACCGCTACCGCCACGGCATCTGCGCTTGGTCTGTCGGAGTCTGAAACTGTTCCAGTTACTATTATCATTGACCAGAACGGCGGAGTTACCGTACAAAGTGGCTCAGATATATTCCCTGATGTCATTACATTAAATGGAAATTCATTCAGCCAGAGCCAGACATTTAATAAAGAAGATTTCGGTTCTGTAATATGCAGTGGAACACTCACTCTGCAAGGCTCAATCGACAGCAACGGCAAATTGACCGCAACCCTCAGCTCACAATCTGTAGTCTGTAGCAGCAATGGTGTTGATATACCCGGGATTGTATCAGGCTCTATGACAGCAACCAAACAATAAAAAAAATACCAGGCCTCCCAAGATGGCTGCAGAATCAAAAAAGTCATTGTCGCAGCTCTGATCGGAAACCTGATGGTTGCGGTCACGAAATTCGTTGCTACCGCTCTCACCGGCAGTTCGGCCATGTTTTCCGAGGCAATCCATTCTGTTGTTGATACCGGCAACCAGGCCCTGATGCTATACGACCTGAAACGCGCATAATTTCCCGCAGATAGACGTTTTCCGTTCGGCCATGGGAAGGAAATTTATTTCTGGAGCTTTGTCGTTGCAATAATGATTTTTGGTGTGGGTGCCGGTCTTTCTATTTATGAGGGCAAACATTCGCTAAGTAAGCCCACGGAACTGCAGAACCCATTGGTCAATTATATAGTGCTGGCACTCGCGATAGCTTTCGAAGGTATAGCATGGGTATTTACCTGGAAAGCATTTAGCCGGCAAAGAGGGAAGCGCGACCTGTTTGAAGCAGTTCGCAAAGGTAAGGACCCCACCCTGTTTGTTGTCCTGTTCGAAGACAGCGCAGCCATCACAGGTCTGTTTGTGGCTTTGCTTGGCATTGCCCTCACTGATGTCACTGGCAACCCCGTTTACGACAGTACTGCTTGTTTGCTGATTGGACTCATCCTCGCCATGACCGCCGTCTGGCTGGATTATGAAACAAAAGGCCTGCTGATTGGAGAAAGCGCTGATCCTGAAGTCACCAAAGGGATAGAGAAAAAGGTGATGTCATACAGAGAAGTACGCCATATCAATGACGTCCTGACCATGCACATGGGGCCTGAATTCGTACTGGTCAACCTGAGTGTGGAGTTTCAGGACTCTGCTGATGCCGACGATATTGAAGATACCGTTGATCAAATTGATCGTTCAATCAAGAAAAATTTTCCAGACGTCAAACGTGTTTTTATCGAGGCCGAGGAACGGCGTTTCAAAGCTTAAGATTGTTTTAGGTATCACGTTTTATGCTTTACGGACTAAGGGCTAAGGGCTAAGAGCCAGTATCGTAACCGGTTCATCTTTTGTCTTGAAATTTGAAATCAATACAAACTTTCCTCGCCTTTCGGTCTCGATTTAAACCGCCGGTGTACCCAAAAATACTGTTCCGGCATTTCACGAATGCCCTGCTCGATAACCTCATTCATACGCCGTGCATCTTCCACAGGATCTTTTGTGGGGAAATCTTCGAGTGGCGGTAAAAATATCACTTCGTAACCTTTGCCTCGCGGCAGCATTTTTGTGAAACACGGAACAACAACTGCCTTGCTTAAACGAGCAAAACGGGAAAACCCGGGCGTTACCGCAGTCTGAATGCCAAAAAAGGATGCGAACACTTTATCGGCGGAGCCCGGATCCTGATCCGGCAAATAGTAGAACGGGATACCCGTACGCATCATCTTGACCACCTTGCGCATATCGGCCTTTCTTTCAACCATTATGCCGTCAAAACGACTTCGCCCTCTTCGCACCAGGTAGTCAATCAATGGGTTTCTAATCGTTTGATACATGCTGAACATTGGTCTTTCGGATGAAAGCACTAATCCTGCGATTTCCATTGCGACGAAATGGGGTGCCAGCAGTATGACGGGCGCCCCGTCAGCGATTACCTGATCATAATAATGACGGTCGCGCATGGTTACCAAACCCTGCAATCTGCGCAGTGATGCAAACATGTTGACGCCTATGGTCAGCGCTGCCTGACCCAGTACCTTGAAATGCGCCCTCATCATGGCCTCAATTTTATCGCTATCAAGCTCAGGAAAACACAACTCGAGGTTGGTCCTGACAATATGCAGCCGACGTCCTGCGAGTCGGTACAGAATAACACCCAGACCTCTACCAAGAAATGCAGTCACAGGTATTGGCAGCAGACTGATCAACCATAACAGCAGAATACCAAACCAGGTCAGCCAGTAGCGTGGGTGCACAAATTGAAGGGCACCTCTGATAATTCTGGATGTATCAGATTGAGATTCAAAAGCGCTCATATCAAGGCAAGGATCTCACGGAAAAGCATACTATTGCGAAGGTTCTTAACGCAGAAATGGCTGGTTATGGATTCAATATAATTGTTCACGATTTATTAGAACTGCCCTTAACCATCAGTAAGGTGCTTCTTCGCCTGCCGGGCGTGTTTTGAACAATTTAAAAGTCCAGGAATACATCTCAGGCATTCTCCTGATCCCCTTCTCAAGCGACTGGTTCATGTTAGTTGCATCGATGACATCGTCACCTGACGGGAAGTTTTCCAGAGCCGGGTCTATATACAGTTCGTAGCCTTTGCCACCACGCAGGCTGTTCATAAAAACGGGTAGCACCACGGCATCCCCTAACCTCGCCAACGCGGACAGGCTGGTCACCGTCCAGCTCTGCACGCCAAAAAAGGGAGAGAAAACCGAAGCAGGAGAGCCGAAATCTTCGTCAGGCATGAAATATCCCGTGTAGCCTCTGCGCAGATAACGAATCAACGGCCGTAAACCCTGGTCGCGATTTACAACCTGATTACCCTGACGCCGGCGACTACGGTAAATCACCCAGTTCAGCAATGGGTTGTTCAGTGGTTTCATCATAGTAACGCCAGACTTATTGCGCGTGATGTAAATTCCACATAAATCCACAGTCAGCATATGCCCCGTCAACAGTAAGACTTTTTGTCCCTGATTGATAAGATTCTGGTAATTCTCCATGCCATGCACAGTGGTAAGCCTGTACAGTCGACGTGATGATGCCCACCAGCACATTGCGAGGTCAAAGATACTCGCACCATAGGATTCAAAATGCCGCAATACCAGTTGCTCTTTTTGTTCTGCTAACAATTCAGGAAAGCAGAGACCAATATTGATTCTTGCGATACGCCTGCGCTTATTATTTCTGCGATAGAACTGCCGCCCCACAAAACGACCCATGCTATGCTGCACCGGCAGCGGCAGCATCACCAACAGCCTTAACAGGGCCAGGGCCATCCACAAGGGCCAGTATCTCGGGTACAGGAATGCCCACTCAAAGTTATTCTGTCGGGCAGCCTTTTCTGTTGATTTTTCTTTATTTTGAGACATAGCCCGGATATTGATCGAATGATGGGGATGACGACTCACAGTTTATCAGGCATTATTATGCCATGGATAATAAGGAAGCCCTGATACGTTTTTACCGCCTGCTGCGTCAGCATGGACTGAATGACTCACACAGCGGCAATATTTCATATTTACATGAAAGTGATTTTTTTATCACAGCGACCGGTTCCTGTGCAGACCTGGCCGAAACAAAAGATATTATCCATTGCACCATGGATGACACACCGGTCCCAGAGGCCTCGCTGGATCAACATGCTCATCGCGCTATCTACCGTCATAACCCCGAAGCACGTGCCGTCATACACAGCCATAATCCGTATACCGTTGCACTCACACTTAACGGTGAAGACTTCATCCCTGTTGACCTCGAGGGTCAATACTATTTTCCTCGTGTACCGGTCATTTCGATTAGCTTCAAAACCTATTTCGAACACTCGCCCATTCTTATTGCCACGGCATTAGCTGAATATCCCGTGGTTGTCGTACGCGGACATGGTGTTTATGCGCAGGGTACATCGCTTGAGCTGGCTTACAAATGGGTCAGCTCACTCGAACAATCAGCTAAAACTGCCTTCCTCGCAAGACAGGCCGGAACCTTCAGTGACGACCACGAACTGACACGGGAATAGATCATCGACGCAACCGTGGACAAGGATATGCCACCTGGCTTTGATGGCACATCTGTCACCGTATTAAAGGGGATTGCCACACGCGTCGCTGAACGTCTACAGCGACTGGGTATAGAAACTGTTCAGGATTTACTGTTCCATCTGCCAGCACGCTATGAAGATCGCACCCGGCTTCGTCCCCTGGGCAGCCTGCAGGCCGGCAATGAAGCAATGGTGCAGGGCACCATCGAATTAACAGAGGTTCGCTTTGGCCGTCGCCGCATGTTGCTAAGCCGAATATTCGATGGTACAGGCTTTCTCACATTACGTTTTTTTCACTTCTCCGCCGCCCAGCAAAGGAGCCTGGCAAAAGATTCTATTATTCGCTGCTACGGTGAACTTAGGCGCAGTGGCTCAGATCTTGAGATGGTACACCCGGAATACAGAATCATTGACCCGGATGCAGCGCAGACTATCGAGCAAACCCTGACCCCTGTCTATCCGACTACCGAGGGTGTGCACCAGCTTTCATTTCGCCGCTTTACCGAACAGGCTACTGGCCTGCTGGCTCAACAATCTGAGCGACTGCCGGAGCTGCTGGACACACCACTTTGTAAAAAAATGAACCTGCCGTTACTGGCAGACTCTCTGCAATATATTCACCATCCGCCAAAAAGCGCCAACACGCAGCAACTGCAGCAGGGCATACACCCCATGCAAAGGCGTCTCGCACTGGAGGAACTGCTTTCGCATCATTTATCAATCAGACAATTGCGCAGTCAGGTAAAAGACAGCCACTCGCTGCAGATTAATCAGGCAAAAGAACTGACTACAGATTTCATCGGAAACCTGCCTTTTTCCTTAACCGGGGCCCAGCAGCGCGTCATCGGTGAAATATTTTGCGACCTCGGTCAGAAAACAGCCATGCAGCGCCTGCTACAGGGAGATGTCGGGTCAGGAAAGACAATCATCGCTGCACTGGCTGCGCTGGCCGCCATACGTGGAGGCTACCAGGCCGCACTGATGGCCCCCACTGAGTTGCTGGCAGAACAGCACCTGCAAACCCTGTCTCAATGGTTAGCTCCATTAGGTATAAAGCTCTCACTGCTGACGGGTAAGTTGCCCGCATCTAAAAAACGACGCATCCTGGCCGCCATGGAAACGGGCGATTGTGACCTTGTCATCGGCACTCATGCCCTTTTCCAGGATGACTGTACATTTGCCCGCCTGGGATTAATCATTGTCGATGAGCAGCATCGCTTCGGTGTACATCAACGGCTTGCCCTGCGAGAAAAAGGCCGACATGGGAAATTCGTTCCACACCAGTTGATCATGACCGCAACGCCCATACCCCGCACCCTGGCGATGACTGCTTATGCCGACCTTGACACCTCGATTATCGATGAGCTCCCTCCCGGCCGACAACCGGTAGAAACAGCGGTTATGCCGGATACCAGGCGCGCTGAAATAATCAGCGGCGTAAAAAATGCCTGCGGGCAGGGGCGCCAGGTTTACTGGGTCTGCACGCTGATCGAAGAATCGGAAGCGCTGCAGTGCCAGGCAGCAGAAGTCACCGCAGAACTATTAACAGAAACTCTGGAAGGCCTTCGTATCAGCCTGATACACGGCAGAATGAAAGCAGCAGAAAAAGAATTGGTAATGGAAGATTTCCGGAATGGCAAAACAGATATTCTGGTTGCCACAACCGTCATCGAGGTTGGTGTAGATGTACCCAATGCCAGTCTGATGGTTATTGAAAATGCCGAACGGCTGGGCCTCGCCCAGCTGCACCAGCTGCGCGGCAGAGTAGGACGCGGCAGCGCAGCAAGCGCCTGCGTACTAATGTATCAAGGAAAATTATCCGCCAACGGTCGTGCTCGTCTGGCTGCCATGCGAGAGACCTCAGATGGCTTCGAAATTGCCCGCATAGACCTGGAACTGCGTGGCCCGGGTGAATTACTCGGTACTCGTCAGACAGGGCTATTGCAATTTCGCATTGCAGACCTGTCCCGCGATGCCGACCTGCTGGAGCAGGTACCGGAACTCGCTGCTGAAATCGAAGACAAGGCACCGGAACGGGTACCGCTGCTAATACGTCGCTGGGCAGGGGATGTTATGGGGTATGGGGATGTTTGAACGAGCATTACGTTTTATGTTTTACGTGTTACGGTAAGGCCTTAAGACGTAAACCGTAAAACTAATATGTCTACATGATCAATCTCGCAGAAAAACTCAAACAATATCTGCTGCTAATGCGTGCCGACAAACCTATCGGCAGCTTTTTATTGCTCTGGCCAACGCTGTGGTCGTTGTGGCTGGCGGGTAATGGACAGCCTTCGGCATCGATAGTGCTGATTTTTATTACCGGGGTTTTTGTCATGCGTTCTGCCGGCTGTGTCATCAATGATTATGCCGATCGGCACATCGACCCTGATGTAGCAAGAACGTGTCGACGACCCATTGCGGCCGGGCGGATTCATCCACGCGAAGCACTAATATTATTTGCAGTATTGTGCGGCATTGCATTATTTCTTGTTCTACAGCTTAACGCCCTAAGCATAAAGTTATCCGTGGTGGCCGTATTCCTGGCAGCCAGCTACCCCTTCATGAAGCGTTTTACACATCTGCCGCAGGTCTATCTTGGCATCGCCTTCGGCTGGAGCATTCCGATGGCGTTTGCAGCGCAGAGTGGTCAGTTGCCTGCATCTATATGGTTGCTGTTTCTGGCCAATATATGCTGGACGGTTGCCTATGACACTATGTATGCGATGGTTGACCGGGAAGATGACTTAAAGATTGGCGTAATGTCCACCGCCATTTTATTTGGCAAGAATGACCGATTAATTATTGGAATACTTCAACTCCTCACGCTTGCTCTATTACTCTGGACAGGATTTATCTTTGACCGCGGAATTTTCTATTTTGCCGGATTGCTGCTGGGTTCTACTTTCTTTCTCTACCAGCAATGGCTGATTGCTGAACGTGAGCCGACACGCTGCCTGCAGGCATTCCTGAATAACAACTGGTTTGGTGCCGTTGTATTTGTCGGGTTAGCCCTGGACTATTTGCCTTGAAGTTTCTAGATGAAAATCGAAAGACAAAAAAGCTTTCACCATAAAGGACACGGACATAAAACTTGAAACTTTTACATTTTTCAAAGAGTGCTTTACTATCCGGTGGAACATAGAATTATTAAATGTGGGAATAAGGAGGCTAAAGTCGCATGAAAACCGTACTGGTTGTCAACGCAAAGGGGGGTTGTGGAAAAACAACACTGTCTACTAACCTGGCAAGTTATTTTGCTACAAACGACTTGAAGACTGTGCTGGTCGACTTCGACCCGCAGCAGTCTTCTCTGGAATGGTTAGTAGAAAGAAACCCGGACCACTATTATGAAATCGTGGGCATCTCACCATTTGAACATCGCCTGCGTTTTGCATCCGATGTTGAGCGCGTCGTGCTTGATGCCCCGGCGCGTATTGAGGGAAAGCAGCTGACCGATCTTGTGCGACGCGCAGATATAATCCTGGTGCCTGTTTTGCCTTCCCCGATAGACATGCGCGCCGCCGCACATTTCATCAAGGATCTATTACTGACCGGCCATATCGAGGAAAAAAAGATTGCCGTCGTCGCTAACAGGGTTAGAGAAAACACCATTATTTATCAGGAACTTAACAAGTTTCTTAAGCATCTGGACATTCCCTTTCTAGCCAGTATCCGCGATAGCCAGAACTATATACACGCCGCAGAGAAAGGGCTGGGAATCTTTGACATGCCCTGGTATCAGGTATCACGTGATATTGAACAATGGCAACCACTGATCCGCTGGATTAACCGCAACTTAAGCTGATAATCGCGTCGGCTCAGGAATAAGCTACCGCAGCTGCTGTATGACTGCGGCTGTCTGCGGCCGCACGCCATGCCAGATCTGAAAAGACTCGGCCGCCTGCTCCACCAGCATTCCTAAACCATCACTGCAATGCGCCGCACCTTTTTCATTCGCCCAGACCAGAAAAGTAGTGGGTTCACTGCCGTACATCATGTCATAAGCTAGTGCGTCCTCAGCAAAAATACTGGTGGGCAGATCAGGGACTTCACCCTGCAAACTGGCTGCTGTGCCATTGATGACTATATCGTATGAGGCAGGCCCAATCTCATCCAGACCACTGGCAGTGCAAGGTCCAAGCCCTGCAAATGCTGCGGCCAGATCCAGCGCCTTTGCAGCAGTACGATTCGCAACATGCACAATCGCAGGCTCAGCTTCCAGCAGAGGCCCCAACACACCCCTGACCGCACCGCCCGCACCGAGCAGCAACACACGCGCGCCTTTCACTGACTTACCCAGATTGACCGTGATATCCTGTATCATCCCCGTGCCATCCGTGTTATCACCATAAATATTGCCGCTATCGAGAAACCTCAGCGTGTTGACGGCACCGGCAAGCTCCGCCCGGGTGGATCGACGGTCAGACAGCTGCCATGCTTCTAACTTGAACGGTACGGTAATATTCAGGCCCCTGCCTCCGATAGCTCTGAACTGCCTGACAGCAGATTCAAAACGCCCCACATCAACATGGATGGCCCTGTATTCCAGGGCAATTCCACATTGTTCAGCGAATAAACTGTGTATTAGCGGCGATTTACTGTGGCTAACCGGGTTGCCCATAACGGCATATTTTGCGACTTCTTGCATCGTATTCCTGAGTTAAGCTAAGTATGGATTTTCAGTATTATATCTGATTAAAGTCAGGGGAAAGGGGAAAGGAGGAAAGGGGAAAGGAAGGTCAAAAGATAGAAGATACAATTCAAGGGGAGTTGAGATTTTGACTTTCCTTTCCTCCTTTCCTCCTTTCCCCTTTTACCTAACCCAGCCGATCCAGTCGCAACCTTTCCCTGTCATCAAACAGCCTGCGGCAGCCGATAACGATGGCTGTAATCGTTCCCAATCCCGTTCCTGCAGCAACCAGAAACATGATCAGTATCTGGTATTTTACTGCTTCTACGGGGGGTGTTCCGGCCAGTATCTGGCCTGTCATCATGCCGGGCAGGCTGACCAGTCCTGCCACTGACATGGCATTGATAATCGGTATCATGCCAACCCGTATGCTGTCACGCCGTATATCTGAAATGGCATTGCTCCATGTCTCGCCTAGTGCCAGTCGGCCATCAATAATTGTACGTTGTTCCCAGGCATTGCGGGTTAGGCTGTCCAGTCCCAGAGTGATCCCGTTCAGGGTATTCCCCAGCAGCATACCCAGCAGAGGAATTGAGTACTGCGGCAAATACCATGGATCAGGCTGAACAATCACAACTAGTGCCAGCAGGGTAACGCTGAACGCCGAAACAAACATGGAGGAGGTGCCCAGGAAGAAACCCCAGCCACCTAAGAAACGTCTCTTCTGGCGCACCATCACTTCACGCCCCGCTGCCAGCAGCATGATAAGAGACATCAGTGCTATCCAGTACAAATCACTTGCTGCAAAGACTATTTTCAACACCAGTCCCAGCAACAGCAGCTGTGCCACGGTTCTAAGGCCAGCAATCAATAGCGCCCGGGTATTCCCAAGCCGCATGCGCCACTGCAACAGCGCCACGAACAGAACCAGCGAAGCAGCAATCGCAAGATCAAAAGCCGACAGGCTGATAACATTCATCGGAGCTGATCCTCAATGCTTCCATCCTGCTGAATAAGCATGACTCGGTGGGTAAGCCGCTTGAGCTGTCCCGGGTCATGGCTTACCCAGAAAACGGGCACATCCCTCTGTCTCATATATTCAGATATCAGTTGTTCAACATCCCGAGTATGTGATGCATCCAATGATGCTGTCGGTTCGTCCAGCAACAATACCTCAGGCCGGCGACTGAGACAGCGAGCCAGTGCCAGACGTTGTTTCTCGCCACTTGAGATGCGGGTAATTTTCCAGCTCAGAACATCCGCTTCAAAACCAAGGGCTTGCAGACAGGCTATATCCGTTTGCAGAAAATGCTCGTCCACAGTTTCAAACCACCAGCCACTCTCGGTCGGCAGGTAAGCGACTCTTTTACGCCATTCATGCCCAGCCATTGATGAGCGAGAGCTATCATCCAGTGAGACTTCACCAGTAGACGGATCAAGGTCAGCGATTGCGCGCAGCAGCAGCGACTTGCCCGTACCGGATGGCCCGTTCAGCCCTGTAATTTCCGCTCCATGCAGACATAAGTTCAGCGCAGCAAGGCGCTGCACAACCATGCCCGGCACATGGGATTGTAAATTAGATATGACCAGATCAGCCATGCGTGATACCTGACTCACTAATGTAAGTGTAGAATCAGGGCATTATATATCCAGACGTCTCAAAACGCTTCTCACCACAAAGGACACGGAGGTCTTAGTGGAAAGAATGTAATAGTGATAAACAAAATGTATCCTATATTACTGGAACCCAAACTGGTGCAGATAAAACAGCAAAAAACTTTTATACCTCTCTGAACTCCATATCCTCCGTGGCGAAAATGATGAATAACTATTTACCAACAATTATCCTGACTGCCGGCGAGCCTGCCGGCATCGGCCCTGACCTGGCTATCATGGCCAGCCAGATGGACCTCGGCTGTCGGCTGGCCGTTTGTGCTGACCCTGATCTGCTTGCCGACAGGGCAGACAGGCTTAACGATGAAATGACTATCGTGGACTGGGAAATGCAGCCACACAGACAAAATCAACTCGCAGTCATTCCTGTGAAACTGAAGCAGCCCGCCATAGCAGGCGAACTCAACCGGGAAAATGCTGATTATGTCCTGCAAACCCTGAAACTGGCGGGCAATGCATGCCTGCGGGGTGATTTCGACGCGCTGGTTACCGGCCCGGTACAGAAGAGCATCATCAATGATGCCGGGATAGCCTTTACCGGCCACACCGAATTTCTCGCTGAGCAATCAAAGACAACCAGAGTCGTCATGATGCTCGCGACAAACACGCTGCGTGTTGCGCTGGCAACGACTCATCTTCCTCTACGCGATGTCAGCGCACACATTACCCGTGAGCTGCTGATGGAGGTGATTGAGATCCTGCATCTTGATTTGCGTGCAAAATTTGGTCTGCAGCGACCCCGTATTATCGTCTGTGGCCTGAACCCGCATGCCGGGGAGGGCGGCCACCTTGGAACAGAAGAAATTGAGATCATTGAACCTGTGCTTTCGATATTGCGTGAAAAAGGTCTGCATCTCATCGGGCCTTTACCTGCTGATACGGCATTTGTTCCGAGAGAACTTGATCAAGCAGATGCGGTACTCGCCATGTACCATGACCAGGGGCTGCCGGTACTCAAACATTCCGGCTTTGGCAATGCGGTAAACATCACCCTCGGCCTGCCCTTTATTCGCACCTCTGTTGACCATGGCACTGCATTATCACTCGCAGGCACCGGCAACATTGATGCTGGCAGCCTGCGACATGCACTGGCCATGGCCATTGCTATGGCCCATACGCAGCAGGGGGCCTGACATAAAACACGTTGCCCGCAAACGCTTTGGCCAGAACTTCCTGCATGATCAAGGTGTCATCAATCGAATCCTTACGCATTTTCGCCCGCAAAAAGGAGAACGTATCGTTGAAATCGGCCCCGGTCTGGGAGCACTCACCTGGCCATTGCTGGAGCAAATTGATGACCTGCATGCGATAGAACTGGATCGTGACCTCGTCGCGCGCTTCAGGGCAGATCCGCGGGCATCAGGCCGGCTGCACCTTCACCAGGCTGATGCCCTGAGTTTTGATTTTTCCAGCCTGGTTGACAGCACCCACAAACTCCGCATCATAGGCAATCTTCCCTACAACATCTCTACACCTTTACTATTTCATCTACTTACTTTTGCCCCTGCCATACAGGACATGATGTTCATGCTGCAAAAAGAAGTAGTGCAGCGTATAACGGCAGATCCTGGAGGTAAAAACTATGGTCGCCTGTCGGTCATGCTACAGGCAAAATGTGTGGTAGAAAAAGTCCTCGACGTCAGCCCCGGTGCATTTACCCCCCCGCCAAAAGTTGATTCCGCCGTCGTCCGTCTTATCCCGCATAAAGAACCCATAGCGGACATTCCGAACCCGGAAAATTTCGCCCGGCTGGTCAAAGCCGCATTCACCCAGCGCCGCAAAACGCTGCGCAACAACCTCAAAGGAATAATGACCGGTGACGAGATTATAGAGGCAGGGGTAGACCCGTCGGTTCGGGCAGAAACACTGTCTTTAGATAATTTTGCAACGCTGGCGAAACAGATATAATAAATACCGTATTACGATTTGGTTTTACGACTTTGATTTTACGTAACACGTAAAACATAACACGCTGTTTTAAGGCCCGTTGACAACAGCTATAATTTTCTCCGCAACAAGCTCGGCTGTCATGTCCGCCGTTACTGTTATTTCTGCATATTTCTCATATAGCTCTGTTCGTTCAAGATACAAATCATACAAACTCTGATGCGCCCTTTTTGCCAGGCCGCGGGTATCGAGGTTTTTGATGCGTTCTTCAATAATTTCAAAGGCTGCAGACAGGTAGATAATTTTCGACAGGCTGGATAAATGCTGCATGGCTACGGCAGAATACACGGCACTGCCGCCAGTAGATATAACTGCCCTCCTGGCCTTTATTG
>JBLYYR010000013.1:0-10193 GCA_048550195.1 Arenicellales bacterium | reverse complement strand
TCATTAAAACATACGCATGAATGGCACAACCATACTTCTCAGCACCCTCTGCAAGTCTGGACAGGTAAACCTGGTAATCTGGCTGATCATAGAAAACGGCCTGCTTGCAGTTACCACGCTGCACTCTATGCGCAGCTATCCCGGGCAAATAAAATCTCGGCTTTCTTGGCATTTGAACGTCCTTGTTCAAGTAGTTTAAGTTGTGTGCTTAGTCTAAAAGGGTACTGACCCCTTTTCCCTAGGCTAAAAACCTAGAGTCAGATAACCAACCGGCCCCTGGTACTTCCAGTCAACTTCAAGCCCGTCGCCTGTACCAACATCTTTAAGAGTGGCGTCTGCGCTGTTGTACATATATGCCAGTCCTAAACCGACGTTAGTCCAGGGTCGAAATTCAATTGCAGCATTCGATTCGATTACGGTGCCTTTAAACTCATCGCCAAGGTCCAGTCCGATTCCGCCAATTCGCGCAGAGACTGACCATTTTGGAGACAGCGCATGATTAACATACAGGCCAATTGTTGGGAGTAAATAGGTTTCATCGAAAGCGGTAAATGAAACACTCCCGAAGCCAGGTACCGATGCACCCAGTTCCGATTTCAATCCAAGCCCTGCCAGACCAAGATCAGCACCAAATTCTGTCGTGTCGCTGCGGATAAAGGAATAACCAACCGCCGCATTTAGATAACTCGTATCAAATGCCACCGCTGCTGTAGCGCCACCCTCTCCAACTAGAGTAGATTCGTCACGATCTATTGCCCAATAGCCGAAATTAATGCGAATCTTGTTGGTGACACGCCATAAAGCCGTAATAGCACCGGTTGTGACATTGTCATCAAGCACCTCTTCAAAATCAAACTTCTTTCCATCAATCGTCACACTGGTATCAATATCGGAAAAAAATCCGCCTGCCCTGAATGAAATCTGATCGTGCAGTGTCGGGTTAGTGGATGCGGCCTGTGCTGGCGCTGAAAGCAGCACAATACTTACTGCCGTTGCTAATGCAGACTTATTTAACATAGATATATCCTCTTGAATTAATTGAACCGTCTGGTACGCATTGTAAATGCTTAATACACTTCATGGAAATTATTTCGCCCTTCCTGAATCATGTAAAAGACCCATCGACTTGAAGAAGCTAATGTCAATGTGCAAATATGCATTGATTAATATCAATTTAAACCATATTAATCAAAGAAATATAGGCGAGATAGCGTTCGATTGTATGATTTATTTTTTCGGAAATAGAAACTGCCAGGTAAAGTTTATCGAGTAATCCGGGGCACTATCTGGGCGCTCGATATTGTAGTATGCCTCCAGCCGCGAATTTATTGCCTGATTACCGACTTTAAACACTCTGCCAACACCACCACCCAGAGGTACTATCCAGCGATTGCTGCTATCTGCTTCCCAGTTAGCTGTCATGACAATATCGGTGAGCAGAAACCAGCCGTTATCCAGATTGTAATTTAGAAAAGGCTCAATTAAGGTCTGATTTACATCCTTACGATCCGACTCACCGGCAAAGGACCATAGCTGGCGCCCAAGTATGCCCACACTACCCCACTTCGGCGCGGTCAGCGCTACACCGGTAATGCCGGCACTCCATTTGCCACTGCCAAGCTGGTCTTCATTTGCCGTTGGCATATTGATGCTTGGGCCAGCACCCCAGATCACCTTGTCGTATTTGACCGGCGAAAAGTACAGCGAGTAGTTGATATCGCCCAGCCCGCTGGCACTGCCACCATCGCCCGGCGCAGGACTGGGATTGCCGGGCCCTGTGATGGCTCCATCGACACTTCCGACAGGTATCAGTGCGCGGTTGACCAGGTTCCATTCACCAACAGTCACCGGCACAACCGGGTTGATATTCATAATCGTGCCGTCACCGTTATTTGCACCGTAGTCAAAGGTAAACTTGAACGGCAGGCTGATTAAAGAACTGATAGGGTTCTGCACAGCTGAACGCAAGTCAGCAACACTGGCCGTGCTGCAAATAATTAAGCCAAAGGCTAATGTAATTTGTTTTTTCATATTAGTTTTTAGAGACACAAGATAGAAATACAGATATACAGAGATAACCGATTCACAGAAAACCAGTTATCTCTGGGCCAAAGCAGCAGATTAATACTATCGCATCAACCACCTATCCTGCTCTGAGACGATTCAAGCTGTTTCATGATGCCATCGACACTGAAACTGCCCGGTGCCTGGCGTGGAGGGAACTCCAGGAAGGTCTTAAGAAAATCCTGAGCGACCATCCCGGCAGCGCTCAGTGTATACATGCGGGCCGCTGACCATGTACCCCAGCCAATAGTCTCACGCGGCCCGGTCTCGAATGGATCAGCACGCAGATCAAGCAGGTTTGGCCACGCCAATGGAGTGTAGGGATTCTTCCATACATCAAAGCCATGTGCCTCCTGCTGGCTGAACATCACCTTGAAATTTCCGTGTCGCACAGCAGAGAGTTCTCCCATGTCAGTAAAATAGAATATCTCCTGGCGTGGGCCATCTCCCTCGCCACCACTGGCGAAGTAGTCCGTCATGTCGTAGCCGTCCAGATGTACCTTGAAGGTCTTATCACCTGCCTTGTATCCTTTAAGGAGCTTTTGCTTGATATCCGGCTCCCCTGCAGCTGCCATTAAAGTAGGCACCCAATCCTGATGCGATACTATCCCGTTTACAACCTTGCCGGCAGGAAACTTGCCAGGCCAGCGCACTACTGCCGGAACACGGAAACCGCCTTCCCATGTAGTCGCCTTTTCACCATGAAATGGCGAAGCACCGCCATCCGGCCAGGTGAATTTTTCAGCACCGTTATCGCTGGTGTATATCACAATCGTATTGTCGGCAATTTTTAATTCGTCAAGCAACTCGAGCAGTTCACCAACATGGCCGTCATGCTCGACCATGCCATCTGCATACAGGCCAACACCCGTCTTGTTCCGGGATTCCGGCTTCAAATGTGTGAATACATGCATACGCGTGGCGTTGAACCAGGTAAAGAAGGGTTTATCAGCCTTATTCGCACGCTTGATGAAATCCTTGGTGGCGGCCAGGATATCTTCATCAATGGTTTCCATACGCTTTGATGTCAGCGGGCCGGTATCTTCACAAACCTGCTTGCCCCAGGGACCAAAGCGTTTGTCCTCTGCGGTGTTCTCGGTTCTGGTCGCTTTGCATTTGAGGACCCCGCGCGGGGAAATCCGGTCGCGCATAGCCCCCTTGGGGTAATCAGGCAGCTCAGGTTCTTCCTCGATATTCAGATGATACAGGTTGCCATAAAACTCGTCGAAGCCATGAACGGTGGGCATGAACTCATTACGGTCACCCAGGTGATTCTTGCCAAACTGGCCAGTCATGTAGCCGAATGGCTTGAGCAGGTCAGCAAGGGTCGGGTCTTCCTTCTGCAAGCCTTGCGGGGCGCCAGGCATACCGACCTTGGTCAGTCCGGTGCGCACCGGAATCTGTCCGGTGATTAAAGCCGAACGGCCTGCTGTGCAGCTCTGCTCAGCGTAGTAGTCGGTAAAGGACAGTCCTTCGTTGGCTATGCGATCAATGTTTGGTGTCTTGTAGCCCATCATGCCGCGATTGATGTGGCTCAGGTTCCAGTAACCGATATCGTCACCCACTAAGAGCAGGATATTGGGTTTTTTAGTTTTCGCCTCTGCATCCATCGGCAAAACAACAGCAGTGATGACAAACAGGGCTAATATACTAATCAAGGCGCGGGTAAATTTCATGATAATTCTCATTATTATTAAATCATTAAGTTTATGGGGCAATTATACGCAATAAAACTAATGAGAAGTTTACCCTCTTAAGCGTTTATTTCTATTGGACTTTAGTCCTACATGGCAAGCTGGGATTAAGAGAGCACATCAACAAGGAGCAGGTGCTATTGGCGCTTTTTTGCGGAGATATTTGCCACCGAGCAGAGCCAGCCCAGTTCAGCCGCCGATGATGCACCGGATTTCTGCATGATTTTGCCTCGGTGAGCTTTGACTGTCTTTTCCGAAATATTAAAAAATTCTGCTATCTGAGAGTTTGTTGCCCCGCCTATTATATAGCGCAGTATCTCTAACTCACGGGGCGTCAATGCTTTAAAGATTGACTGAGATTCAACTGTTTTGGTTTTCGACTTGCGAATAGAACTATGCCGGCTCAGCGCTTTGCCGACCGCAGTGAGCAATACCGACTCATCAACAGGCTTTTGCAGAAAATCCTCTGCGCCCTGTTTCATTGCCTCAACGCCTATAGGTAAATCGCCATGCGCACTAAGAAATATTATTGGCAAAGTGGAACCCATTTCATTTAGTTTTTCTTGCAGTTCCGTACCGGTCAGTTCAGGCATCCGAACATCCAGTATCAGGCATGCTAGTCCGGTAAACGCATCACGGTTAAGAAAATCTGTCGCTGATGCAAACACCTCTGTCTCGAATCCGGCAGAATGCAGCAGCCGTGCTAAACCCGTTCGAACAGAACTGTCGTCATCAATGATGTAAACCCGGCTTTTGCCTTTAACCATGAAATATTACCTGCTTTAGGGTAGCGGCAGAGTGAAAGAAAATACGGCCCCGCCTGTCTTTTTATTGCTAGCAAAAATTTGACCCCCGCAGCTTTCAATAATACGGCGTGAAATAGCTAAACCTAGTCCTAAACCATCAGTGTCATCACTAACAAAGTGATTAAATAATGTATCCTGAACATCTTCGGCTATACCCGCCCCGCTGTCCTCAACATCAACACGCGCATTGTTATTGATTCTGGCAGTCTTTACGATTATCAAACGACTTGAACCAGTCTTAAGATCAATGGCCTTCACTGCATTTGTTATAAAATTCAGTACCACTTGCTGGATTTCAATCTGCCCGCCTCCAAGCAGCGGTAGATCATTTGAGAGCCGGGTTTCAATCCTTATATTCTTTTCCTGCAAATCTCTGCTAAGAATCTTTGTTACTTCAACAATTGAGGCATTCAGATCAAAGCGTTTCTGAACGACGCCATCTTTCTGTACCATCTGACGTAAACGATGAATTATATCGCTGGCCCGTTTGTCATCGCGAACGATATCATTCAGTATTTCAATTATATCCGCAGAGTCTTCCTTTCTGGACTCCAGGTATCGCCTTGCTGCTTGCGCATTGCTTAATATAGCTGTCAGCGGCTGGTTCAACTCATGCGCGATCATGCTCGTGCATTCCCCCAGCATATTTACTCGGGCCAGTTGATTCATGCTACGCCTGGTCTGTTGTAATTCTTTTTCAGCATCTCTTGCACGTAAGGCATCCATTGCCAATTGATAGCTCATCGCGATAACTATTGCCAGAAAAGCGAAACTGATCATGTAAGGTGTTTCTAAGATACCTGCATCGACCAGGGGAGTATGAATACCGGCTGCAAGTATAAAAAAAAGTATACCACCGCCAATCGTTGCCGCGCGTTGCCGGCTACCATGGCGCCAGAGTCGGATTGAAGCATCTGCGACATAGAATATTATTAGTAATGATGCCATGTCGGAAAGGTACTTCCATGGGTTTTCACTGCCCAGCGGGACCGTAAATGTTTCACCCCAGAAGGTAGATTGCTGCTGCAACCCTGTGACATCATTAAACGTCAGGCTATGCTCAGAAAAGAAATTCACACTTATTCCTGCAGTCCACAACAGTGTAATCAGTACTGCCAGCCATCGACGTCCTGAGGCAAAGTAGAGTTGTATGAACCAGACCATCGGTATCAGTATCAGGAAGATTGTATAATTCCCCCATCGTGCCAGCATACGGTAGCTTTCCAGTGACTGGGTTGAAAGCATGCCCAGTTCCAGCATAGCATTGGCACCGGCACTGAGCGCCATGATTGACGATAACAAGTAGATGCTTGATGACCTTTTTTGAAACCAGAGGAACAGGTGCAACAGCCCGAGTACCCAGCATGCCGCAGCAGCCATAGACCATGTGATTGTTAGCAAACTCATTTAATGCGATGCATTGATTTAATTCTATTCATGAATGTAATTCTAAACACTATCCATCCTCTTCACGATATTCTTCACATAATGTATTCTACTCAAAAATCTACCTTCGCATCGTAGAAAAAAATACACGATTATTGTCCCGTAAGTTACCACCAGGTACTATTATGCTAATAATAAAAAGAAGAACTTCGCCGCAAATGGCATAGATCAGCAGGTAGTTAATGAAGCCCGGGATCAAATTGGTTACATAGATCGATAACCAGCCACGCTGAACATCACCAGCACGATAGAATAGCGAAATCTACTGACTACATTTACCAATCTTCAATGGTATCGCAGGGGTAATGCCCTTCTCTTCTGCTGTAGTCAATCAGTGAGTGCTGAATACTGTAGTCTTTCCGGAATCATCAAAAGTTAGCACTGAATATCGGTCTTTCCTCGGGCCTTCCATGCCAGGAGATCCCATCGGCATACCAGGTACTGTTAATCCTTTCACAGCAGGCCGCTCTGCTAACAATCTCCTGACATCACTGGCAGGAACATGTCCTTCAATTGTGTAACCCTCAACAGTGGCCGTATGGCAGGAACCCAGTCCAAAAGGAAGCCCCGCCTTTTTTTTAACTGCATACATATCTTTTGTATCGATGGCTTTAACCTTGAAGCCATTTTCTTCAAGGTGGCTAACCCACTTTGTACAGCAGCCACAGGTGGGTGATTTGTAGACGGTAATAATTTCTTCAGCTAAAACTGTATGAATATTAATTATCTGGAGAAATAGTATTGTAAAAACCAGCGCTAAAGAACGGCCCATCCTTTTAGATATTTGTATTTTCTTCATTTTATCTTTCTCTTATAAGTAAATTTACTTTTCAAGTTCTTTACGATGACGTTCAAATTCTTCATCGGAAATCTCACCATTGGCGTAACGCTTACGCAGTATTTCTATAGGACTCCCAGATGAATTCACATTAGAACTACCCCCAGATGAGACAACTCTGAATAGCGCAATAATGGCGACAGCTATCAATATCCAGAAAATCCACATAAAACCCCCTGCAAAACCAAACCAGCTATGTTCACCGTACATATCAATATCTCCTTAAATTTTTGCCCGTTTCAAACGCAGGGCATTACTAATGACAGAAACTGAACTGAAGCTCATCGCTGCCGCTGCAATAATGGGTGACAACAGCAGGCCAAATACAGGGTAGAGAACGCCAGCAGCCACCGGGACACCCAAAGAATTGTAGATAAAGGCAAAAAATAAATTTTGACGAATATTTTTCATCGTTGCCCGGCTTAACCGTGTGGCACGTACAATGCCGCGAAGATCACCTTTTATCAACGTGACGCCAGCACTCTCCATCGCTACATCGGTACCGGTCCCCATTGCCACACCGACATGCGCCTGGGCCAGTGCCGGTGCATCGTTTATACCGTCACCCGCCATGGCAACGATGCGCCCTTCTGCCTGCAATTTTTTAATCACATCCGCTTTTTGATCCGGCAGCACTTCAGCATGCACCTGGTCAATATCCAGTTTCGCAGCTACTGCTTCTGCCGTTGCACGGCTGTCACCTGTCAACATCACGACTGTCAAGCCTTCAGCATGCAGATCTTTAACCGCTTCAGGGGTAGACTCTTTTATGGGATCGGCTACTCCCACCAGCCCAGCCGCTTTGCCATCTACAGCCGCTAACATTACGGTTTGTCCTTCATGGCGAAGTTTATCGGCCATCTTCGGTAACTCACCTGTCTCAATACCCAGGCTTTCAAGTAAACGGGCATTGCCTAGCGCAACCGATCGGCCATTCACTATACCGGTCACACCTTTGCCTGTTATCGAATCAAAGTCTTCAACTTTTACCAGCGCTATTTTTTTCTCTTCTGCACCGCGGACGATTGCTTCTGCCAGAGGGTGCTCTGAAGCACGTTCAATACTGGCTATTAGTAACAGTAATTCATCTGCTGACACATCGGCTGTTTTAGTAACAGAGACTAGCTTTGGATGCCCTTCTGTCAGCGTACCTGTCTTATCGACAACAATCGTGTCAACTTTTTCAAGGATCTCCAGCGATTCAGCATTTTTAATCAGCACACCCATGGTCGCACCCTTGCCAGTACCCACCATGATGGACATTGGTGTTGCCAGTCCCAGTGCACAGGGGCAGGCGATAATTAGCACTGCTACAGCATTGACGATCCCGTGTGCAAGCCTGGGCTCAGGCCCGATGGTCCACCAGGTGAAAAATGCAGCCGCAGCTATAAGAACGACAGCAGGCACGAAATATGCCGCAACCGTATCGGCGACTTTCTGTATCGGTGCGCGCGTACGCTGTGCTTCGCTGACCATCTGCACAATTTTAGAAAGCATGGTATCAGTACCGACATTGACGGCCTTCATCAATAAGCTACCAGTGCTGTTAACCGTTGCACCAATGACTTTATCACCGGCCTGTTTTGCTACAGGGATAGGCTCACCGGTAATCATCGATTCATCGATATTACTTTCACCTTGTGTGACAACGCCATCCACCGGGACTTTATCACCTGGACGTATTCTTAATATGTCGCCCGACCTGACCAAATCAAGAGAGACATCTTCCTCAGTCCCATCCGCACGCACAACCCTTGCGGTGTTTGGTGCCAGTTCAAGTAATGCACGTATTGCAGCGTTGGTATTACTGCGTGCTTTTAGTTCTAACACCTGACCCAGCAGCACCAGTGTGGTGATTACCGCTGCTGCTTCGAAATAGACATCAACCAGCCCTCCTTCCATCTGCATTACGGGAGGGAACAACCCGGGCCATAAAAGTGCGACCATGCTATACATCCAGGCCACTGACACACCCAGGGCAATCAGCGTGAACATATTCAAGTTCCAGGTAATGACTGACTGCACCCCTCTGACAAAAAAAGGCCAGCCCCCCCACAGCACGACAGGGGTCGCTAGAGCAAACATTATCCATTGAGCCGTTTGCATAGTCAGACCATCCGGCAGCATGCCCGGTAATAAATCAGCGACCATCGCCAGGATAAAGACTGGAATAGATAATACTGTGCTAACCCAGAAGCGCCGTGTCATATCAATTAGCTCTTCATTTTTTTCCTCAGCAGCCACCATCTTTGGTTCCAGAGCCATGCCGCACTTTGGACAGCTTCCAGGATGATCCTGGATTATTTCCGGGTGCATGGGACAGGTATATTCAGTACGAGTTGTAGCCACTGCTTTAAATAAGGGTTCCAGTGCCATACCACATTTTGGGCAGCTGCCCGGGCCTTGCTGTCGTATCTCGGGATGCATGGGGCAGGTGTAGAAAGTGCTGCCACTCTCACATACACCATCATCACAGTAGCCTTCTTTCTCAAGCCTGCCTTTTCTATCATGAAAATGACCATGGCCTGTGTGATCATGAGCAGCTTGCTGATGAATAAATTCAGCAGGACTATTTGTAAATTTATCTTTGCACGAGGTACTGCAAAAATAATAGCTTTCACCTTCAAGTTCTGCTTTATGTTCTGAGTCTTCTGTAACATCCATTCCACATACAGGATCTTTGAATTTTTTCATTTCATTTCTCCTTCACTCGCAGCAGCAATACTTTCGATCAGGTGACAAACTGAATGACCATCAGGAATACCATCCGGCATTTCTTCCCATTGCTTCAGCGCATCCTCCATACGCAGTTGCAGAGCCATAAGTTCTTCAAGCTTTTTTCTGTTTTCTTCTATATGCTTATTTAATATTTCACGAACGTGCGGACAGGGCGACTGGCCCTGATCTGCTTCATGCATAATTGCGCGTATCTCGGCCAGCGTGAAGCCCAGTGCCTTGGCCTGCCTGACAAACTTCAGCCAGTGCACTTCACTAGGTTTATATAATCGATAATTATTTTCAGGGTGGCGTTGCGGCTGTAACAGGCCCTTACGCGTGTAATACCGCACGGCATGTGGTGTCGTATCACTTTGTCTCGCAAGTTCGGTAACGGTTAGCATTTTTATTGCTTCCTTTGTTATCCTGTAAAATCTCTTAACTTCTGCCTGTTACAGCGGTCAGCCGGTTAAATCAGTTTATTTGGGCTGCACACCATCCATTGCCGGCATGCCCTGCTGATTAAGCATCTGCGAATCCATATTTCCCATGCCTTCCATCATCTGCTGGCGTTGCTCTGGACTCATGTTCTGCATCATTTGCATGCGCTGCTGCATCATCTGCTGACGT
>JBLYYR010000012.1:0-11791 GCA_048550195.1 Arenicellales bacterium | reverse complement strand
TCTGCCCTGGGTGTGGAAGAGCAGCGTGTGCTGGTCATCTCAGATTTCACCTCGCCGGCAGAACAATGGCAGCGCGTGGGTGACGGCTACCGGGTGGAGGCAAAATTTATCCTCTGGCATGAAGACGATGTATTGCAGGTACCTGCCAGCAGCCTGTTTCGTTATCAGCAGGGATGGGCAGTATTTGTTGTCGAAAACAAGCATGCTAAACGGCGCGTAGTCAAAGTCGGCCAGCGCAATGGTTTAGTCGCGCAGGTTCTCGAAGGTATTAGTGAAGGTGAGGCGGTAGTCAATCATCCGAGTGATGATGTTGAAGATGGTCGCCGGGTAAAGCAGATGCAGTGACCCCTTGATTCCCACTTCTCACTCCGACCCCTTTACGGATTCATGTGGTTTTATAGATGCGCCAGATACATAGATTCAACGCACCCAGTCCAAACAGCAACAACAGGAAGATAATCAATCCACCAAGCAGTGGAATCAGCTGCAATATCCCCAGCACAATGATTGTTACGATGATGCCTGCACTGCGCAGCCCTCTTGATATCTCGTCACTCTTTCCGATCATTTTCAATCCGCTGTCTGCCACGTAAAAAACAGCGCTGAGGAACCCGGCCAGCAAGAACACCAGGTACGCTGCCAGCAACACTAACGCCAGCAGGTGCCCAACCACGGTAATCAATAACAGGAAGATGACAAAAGGCACGGTTACCAGCAAGGCCAGACCCAGTGCAAGGCTCTTCCACGGATCACTGCCAATGGTATGCGCCGCTGCAACGGAAAAGTGCGGAAACACAAGCAAATACACCAGCCCCGCAACCATCAGGCTGATACTGAAGACGATGGTGGCGCCAGCCTGGTCTTCTGCCCTCTGTTCTAAAACAGAGGGCATGGGACGTTCAATCATGTCACCGTCAATTCGTGCATTGTCATGCACCTGCGGTTTGTTCGGACTGTGGTAGATCAACTGTCCCCGGATATGTGCACCCGGGAGGATCTCAATGTGTTCTGCGACCAGCACGGCATCACCTCCGACCTCGCCTGCCACCGAAATGTGCTCGCCGATTGCTTTTAACTCGCCTCCTATGTTGCCCATCACATCAATACGCTGACCAGCAAACCAGGCCCTGCCGCCAATCGTAGAGCTGGAATGGATGCGGAGAGTTTCACCGGCGGCAACGATATGGTCACCCACCGTACCGGTAATCGTCACCCGCCGTCCAGCCACACGTACATCATCTGCCACCGTGGCGCGGATATCCACGGTTTCACCGGCGGCGATAACATCCCCCTGTACAAATTGTTCGATACTGACATCCTGACCCGCCACGACCGCATCGCCCCACACTTCGGCCTGGATATCAACGATTCTCCCGGCGGCATACAGGTCTTCCTCGACGATGCCTCGCAGGATGACGGTTTTACCGCTCTCCTGTGCCCACAATACCGAAGCGGCAAACGAGAATAACAATACCGGGATTAAATAGAGTTTTATGTTCGGGATTTTCATAGCATGCGTCCTTGTCCTTGTAGAACTGCAGGAAGAAACCTACGGAAACCCATTATGCACATGAAGATGCTGAATGGCACGTCTTTCACTATATGCCCTAACTGGAGATTAAAAATTAAATCACTCCGATCCGTTTATTTTCCGACCCGTTGATTCTTTGCAACTAAGACTCTTTTCATCCTGAAATTAACAAGGGTTTACCGTCACAATGCCGGTATGTACCGGCCTGCAGTCCCGCCTTCCGGTTTTCTTTTTGCTGCCATCGTCGCCATCATAACCGGGCACATAAGGGAGGCGCTTACCCCCTGAAGAACGAACCTTGTGTCGCCAGACGTACCAGTCTGGATTCAGCCATACCAGGTAGCCGTTAATCGCAGAGGCTCCGCACCAGCTCTCCCCTGCCCTGTAGCCATACTCCTTGAATTCCCCAAATTCTTTAGCATCGTTGGGGCAGTGAATTTTTTTCAGTAGTTTACTGTACCGGCCATTCATTGAAGCGTCTGGATTGATATCTTCAGCATAGACGACGCCAGTAGTTGCAACCAATATCGGGAGTAGCCAGGCAAGGCTAGAACACAGGATATTTCTGTTCATATTCACCGCAGTCTGTAATTTTTATATTGATCAATCATTCTCCCAAACCGTGTATGGGTATGCAATGAGCCAAACGCAGCCCCTTAATACCATACACTCTTCTGCAAATTCGGGATCTAACCCCAGTTTCTCTTGCAGTTGTGGCAATTTCAATGGGGTCAAATTTCAATGGTAATAAGGGGTGTCGTCTAAAGAAATCTGGCTTTTTCGTGAACGCGGCATGTCAGGCACCTCCTTGTGTCTGTTTTAGCTGATGATCATTTTTATTCGGGTGTTGTCAACCTAATGAAATCGTGGGGGATTGTCAATATTTTGGTGGGTGTCTTATACATCTCATTTTTTTGTGGCGGAGAACCTTATCCGTTCTAATCACTATTACACAATAGCTCGGATGCTGAAATGGGGCAGGGAAAATGCATCGCACTATTCCGGTGGAAGCGAGGCGGATAATATGTACAAACATTGGCAGTATGTGGGAGCGCCGCCCGTGTCTCGCATTATTGACGGGGTTGTAAATCCTGATAATCCCGGCGCCGGGACGACAAGCTGGATGAAAGGGTGCCATGGCGTGGCGAAATTTTTTGCATCGGCTTTCCGTGCGGCAAACATCCCTGTCGAATACAAGTATGGTATCGGTGGTACGGGGCATGGCACACCTATGTTCACGACCATCGGGCATACCATGAGCCATGGGGATGACCTTTATGCTGTGCGATTCAACATCCCCTCGATGGACCCGGACTACCTGCCACCACAAGACGTTTTGATTACCTATGAGCAATACAATGACTGGTTTTTTCCTCAGGGACCCGAGGCATGGGAGAATGTTGGTCGTCGGCCGCTTGATATTGCCCTGGATATTCTCCCGAACAAGCTATTGGACAGGTATTGTGACGATATTCAGGTCGCGCAGAGCATAGTCGGTGGATCGGTTTATGGCCTCTTTAATCATGTCTATTCCATCCCCGAGCTGGCAAACCTGAACTTGTGGGAGCGGTTAGAGCAAAAGCGGGCGCAGTTCGACTATTGTCCTCCAGCGCCAGATTGTGGTTTATGTCATAGTAACCAATAGGGTAAAAAACGGGGGAATTAGAAAAACCGGGGTCAGATCACAGTTAATGCTTATATAAGAGAAAACTGTGATCTGACCCCGCTTTTTCTGTACTATGTTATCGCTATTAATAAAGGACTAATAAAGCAAATATGTTAAAAAATCTTAATAATGATATCGAAGTCGTAGAAGGGATCGGCCCGAAAATAGCCTCACTACTACGCAACAATAACGTCAACACTCTATTAGATCTGATTGTTAGGCCATCAAAGTTTTACCACAGGATAGTTTCTTCCGTGGCGTCAGCCGATGAAGTTGAAGCATGGCGCAGAATGGTATTCTTTATGCAGGTCGACGATATAGACGGGCAATTTTCTGAGGCCATAGTAAAAGGAAAAATCAAGTCGTTAAACCTTTTGGGAAATAAGTCGCTAGGGGATTTACAGGAATTATTTCTTGCTGCAAAAGACAAGAAGATCATTCCCGGTGTGCCTGATGACGAGCAATTGGTCAATATGATACGGGAATCTACACAACTGGCGAGTGGACAAAATCTGCTTGGTCAAGTCATTGATGAGGATGGCAAACCCGCTGCTGAATCCGAAATTACTTTTGCTAGCAGCAAAACTGTTGCAAATAAGAATGGTTTTTTCAAGTTAGCCGGTCTTAATAGCTTCTCGAAGGTTGTTACTGTTCAGACTTCAATTGGAAATACCTATCAGTTCTCAGATCTTCAACTGCGAACCTTTCCTGATGATGTAAATATTCAAGTCTTCAAATTAAGCTCTGAAAGCCAGATTCAGCGGGACATTATCGATGAATTCTCTGGCGATATACTACCCTCAGTCAATGGCGAGGCTTTTGTTGTAGAGCATACAGAAACGGACACCCTGAGGGACGGCGACGTTCTGATGGTAAGGTCCTTTTATAAGTCATCACCCAATGTGAAAATAGAATCAATTTTCACTGCTTTTGATGGTGTAAAGTTTATTGCAAGGTCCTATAAGTTCCCACTCTCGAAATTTGGTGTTGAAGTCAAGGAAAGGGATTACCTGATTTTTAACAATGGGAAATTTCGACCGACCAAAGTTAGTCGAAGTGGCAGGGCTAACTGGAAGAAGCTCAAGCAATTGCGTAAGGAAAATCCCACCCCTTCAACCGTAACTCAGGAAACGCTAAATGCCTACCTGAAAAACCGAATAAGTAGGTTGCTCGAAAATGCCTAAGTATATTTTTGATAGTACTGGAGGCTGTCCACGATGTGACAATATGGACGGTGAATATGATGAGATGCCTGAAAGGCCACATGATTATTGTGATTGTGAGATATATGCCGACCAGCAGTTTGGTGACTGTTACCGGGTTGATGTCTCACCGCATGGCCAGACTATCGTGACAACTGAAGGCGAGGACCCTGCAGTTTTAGATATTACAGTTGAATTCGCTTATATCATCGAATGTGAAGGGATAAATACAAGTTTTTCAGACGTGATCGAATATCAGATAGATATTGAAATGCCCTTGTCAGATTTCACGGATCCATTTGGCCTTATGGATGAAGTTTCAAACATGTTTGTCGATGATGCCAGGGCATATGCTATCTCAGAAGCGGAAACATTATGTGAGTGTGACAAGTTCGAAGATGATAGCGACGCACTAGTGAGTTAGTAGGAAATCTGCCTCGTGTGAATTACTTTGTCCGGTTTTTCAAGGTCGCTGAATAAAAATGAGAGTACGCATCGCTAATGTTTGAACAACTTACCGCTATACACCCAGTATTACCTGCTATCGTCGGCAATGCGTTGTTGATACTGGTTGCAGTCATTGCGTATTACGTTACCCGACGAATTCTGCTGATGCTGGTTCACAAACTTGTCAAACGCACGAGCGCCCTGTGGGATGATGCACTGGTCGATCAGAAGGTATTTAGCCGACTTGCCCATGTGGTGCCGGCGCTGGTGATTCAAAAGGGTATTTTGCTGGTTCCGGACCTGCCTACTACGGCCGAGGTCGTGGTCCGCAATTTGACCAGCATCTACATGATTGCGGTTGTTACCCTGACAGTGGCAGCAGTGCTTTCTGCAGTCAATCAGATATACCAAGGGCGACCGGGAGCACGCAACCGGCCAATCAAGGGCTTCATACAGTTGGCGCAGCTAGTGTTGTATATCATCGGCGGCATTCTTGTGATTGCGGTGCTGATAGATCGTTCACCTGTGATCCTGTTAAGTGGCCTCGGTGCGATTACTGCCGTATTGATGGTGGTGTTTAAAGATACACTGTTATCGCTGGCGGCCAGCATACAGCTGACTACACAGGAACTGATACGTGTTGGTGACTGGCTCGAGGTGCCGCAATTTGGCGCCGATGGTGATGTTATTGATGTGGCTCTGTATACCATAACGGTACAGAACTGGGACAAGACTATCTCGACGATTCCCACCTATCAGCTGGTTGCCGGTTCATTCAAGAACTGGCGTGGTATGTCGGAGTCTGGCGGTCGACGCATCAAACGATCAATCAATATCGATCTGAATTCTATTCACTTTCTTACCAGTGATGAAGTCGAACGTTATTCAGAAATTGGTTTACTGAAAGACTATATTGAGTCAAAGCGGGAAGAGTTACAGTCCTTTAATGCAAGTGTCGATACACCTGATGAGCCTTTCGTCAATCAACGGCATTTGACGAATATAGGCACACTGCGCGCGTATATTCGTAATTACCTTGGACAGCATCCTAAAATTCATAACAACATGACGCTGATTGTCAGGCAGCTGCAGCCCGCAGCTGAAGGACTGCCAATAGAGATTTACTGTTTCAGTAATGACACCAACTGGGGCAATTATGAAGCCATCCAGGCGGATATCTTCGACCATATTTTCGCGATCGTACCAGAGTTCGGGCTACGTCTTTTCCAGCAGCCTGCAGGATTGGATTTTGCCCAGCTGAATGCGAGGTCAGGTGAATTATAGGGGACAGACCACGTTTTAGGGTGTTGAGACACAGTAGAATGTAGAAAAAAGAATCATAGTCTGTCCACTTTTATCCCCCAATTCTCATTACCGCTCTTGAAAAGACCCAAAAAGGGGCTTATAGTACCCATAATGGGTCTTTTATATGGGGCTGTCATGTTATTAAATTCAATTGGTGACGCGTTATTTACCAAAACACAACAACGTGTGCTGGGTCTGCTATATGGCAAGCCGGACAAGAGTTTTTATACCAATGAGATAATGCGATGGGCCAATATGGGGCGCGGTACGGTTAGTCGTGAATTAGAGCGACTGGTAAACGCTGGTTTACTGTCCGTTAGTCGTGAGGGTAATCAAAACCACTATAAGGCAGCAAGAGAGAATCCAGTTTTTGACGAATTAAGAGGTATCGTAAGAAAAACATTTGGTGTTGCAGACGTAATTCGACAGGCATTAATGCCGCTTGATCCTCAAATAGAATTTGCTTTTGTTTATGGCTCTATTGCGAAAAGTACAGATGCCAAATCGAGTGATATTGATCTGATGCTGGTTGGAGAGGGACTGCAGTATGAAGACGTGATGGAGCAGCTGCTACCATTAGAAGAATCACTTCAACGCCCAGTAAACCCAACCCTGTATAGTGCATCTGATTTTGCTGAAAAGCTTGATCAAAAAAATAGTTTTCTAGTGCGGGTAATGGAGCAACCCAAAATAATGATTAAGGGAGTAATTGATGACTTTAGAAAACCTGGTAAAGATTAATCAGCTAAATAGTGAGCCGCCGGACAAACGTGAATTTGAAGGCCTGGTGCTGGCAGCAGCTGATCGGTTATTTGATTCTCAAGTGGAGACTTTGTCCTTCTCGAGCCGGTTTGATCTAGCATACAATGCTGCACATGGTTTGGCATTAGCTGCATTACGTGCATCAGGTTATCGCTCGGATAAACGCTATCTTGTTTTTCAATGCCTGGCCCACACTACAAATCTCAGCAAAACACAGATACGTATATTTTCGCGCTGTCACGATAAGCGCAACCTCGCAGAATACGAAGGTAATTATGATACGGATGAACAACTTTTATTAGAGTTAATAAAAAATACAAAAGAGTTATTAATGTATATAAATGATATAAAATTGTGAGTTAAAGAAAAAAGCAAGGGACCTGAATTAAACGGGGTGGAGTGATTTAAATTAAATCACTCCACCCCGATTTACCCTAGAGTAATTTCTGGATATCACCGATACGGCTGATGATCGAGCGCTGGAAGTTTATCTGATGTGGCAACTCCCTCATTGCGGCAGCGGCCTCATCATTGTTGGCAAAACTGCCATAGACTAGAACATAATATTCACCCTTCGCGGTATTGACTGCGTAATACGACAGGTTTTCCTTGAAGTAGTGACTGTAACGCTGGGCGATGTCATAGAGTTCTTTTTTGCTGGCAGTCGAGGCGACCAGTACGGCATATCGGTTGGCAGCTTGTGTAGCCAGCCACTGAGGTCCGTGAATGGTGTTGTCCTTACCAAACTGGCTAAATGGCGAGTTATAGTTGAGGCGTCCGTCCACACTGTCAAGCTGATCATCGACAATGACTAGCTTTTGATTGATCGTTTCCAGCTCGGTTTGTACCCCGGCAATTTGATGTACATCGTTGCTATTGATCGTGTTCTGGTTATAGCTTATTCCGGCTATTATCAGGGCAACGATAGCCAGTACACCCGAGCCAATCCAGAAGTGCTTCTTCAACGTACCTGCCAGTGCGGCAATGTTTCTGCTCATCACGCCGGCATTGACCTGTATGTCGATAATTTGTTCTTCGTGTTTTTGAGTTAGTTCACGCAACTGCCTGACTGAGCTGTCCAGTTCTTCGGTGTGGGCATCTAGGTGTTGTAGTGCGGCCTGGTGAGCTGTGCTTTTCTCGATTAATGTTGTGCTGGTCTGTTCAAGTTCGCTGGCGCGATTTTCCAGGGCCGCATCGACAGCCTGCATTTTTAAAATGCTGTCCTTGTTTGTGGCGATGCTTTTTTCAGCCTTGCTTAGTTTGGCTTCAAGTTCATCATCACGTTCCCGGGTGGCATTTGTCAGGTTATCGATTTCACCGATGAGCTGCGTTTTAAGGTCAAGCAGGGCTTCAGTGTTCTGCTCGATGCTTTCATTTAACCGGGTGTGAGTCTCCTGCGAATTTTTGACCAGTTGATTGACACGCTCTATCAACTGTTCGTGCTGTTCACTGATATGTGAGTATTGCACCGATGATGTTGCTTCCAGGTTTCCCAGATCCGTCGCGGACTGTTCGGCCACGTCTGCAATCTCCAATGTGAGCTTTTTGACTTCACTATCGATATCGTCTGAAATCGCAGTGAGCGATTTATAGGTATTGTCGATGTCACCAAGCCGCTTGTATGTTTCCGAAACTTTGGCTGTGAGGTCGAGGTCATTATCGCTCAGATTATCCAGTCCCAGCTCAACACTCTTATTAACAGTATCGAGTTCTGTTTGCAGCTTTTCCAGACTGTTTTCCAGTGTACTGAGCTTTTTGTTGATATCGTTCGCCTGTTTAACGGCGACAGAACCAGCCTCAAGCTGAATCAGGTTTTCAGTGGCATCCAGAGATTTGGTGCCTGCGTGTTGTGCTTTTGTCATAATATGCCCTCATAGCAGAATGGAATAAATTCATGGTATGTTAGCATTTTATTAAATAATGATATTGATCCGATGCGACCAGGTGCTACCCGGGTGGATTTTTTCAACTGGGGAGACGGTTTTGAGAAGGAACAGTTCCATGCAACAAACAAACGGTGATTCGCGAGGATGGCTTCGCTGGTTCAAGCGAGCTGGTTTCGCTGTTCTGATTCTCGCATTCGTTGTCGTGACTGCGGGCCACTACTACGTCACGAAACAGATACGCTGGCTACCGGGTGAATCCTTCTCGGGGGCGCCAACTAAAAATTTCCAGCAACTCGAAGGCGCACTCGAAGCACATCTCCAGGCCCTGGCCGGCGAAATTGGTGAACGCAGCCTCTACAAACCCGAGGGAATGCGTGCCGCCGAGAGGTATATCACAGCGCAGTTCGCCGTGTTTGGCCTTGACCCTCAGATTCAGCACTACAGCGTCGAGGCTGAACTGATCCAGCAAATGACCGAACGACTCCGAAGGCAGTACGGGGCCTGGTTGCACGAACAACTACCGGCGTACCCGAACGAGCTTGGCGACGCTGCGCTGAAGAACATCTGGGTCGAAATCACCGGTACGCTTAACCCTGAACGACTCCTTGTTGTTGGTGCTCACTTCGATACCGTCGGCAACACTCCCGGCGCCAACGACAACGGTAGCGGCATTGCAGGGCTGCTGGAACTTGCGCGTGCGTTATCCAGCTCACGTCCCCTGGTGACAGTCATTCTCGTCGCGTTGAGTGCCGAAGAACTTCCAATAGGAGGTGTCGAAGGCGAATCAGGCAGTAGCGTCTTTCTCGACGACCTGCTAGAGCGAAACAGATCACCTTTTGCTATGGTCTCGCTGGAGACGATGGGCTTTTACAGCGACGAAGAGGGAAGTCAGATGTATCCTGCTCCACTGGATCGTTACTATCCCAGTCAGGGAAACTTTATTGCGTTTGTATCAGATTCGACCTCCCGAAAATTCGTACGTGATTTCGCAGGCCTGTTTCGACAACATGCTGAAATCGCATCGCAAGGGGCAACACTCCCTGTCAGTCTCGTACCGGACGTACTTCGAAGTGACCATGAAACGTATGTTCTGCGTGGTATCCCCGGGCTGATGGTTACCGACACGGCTAACTTTCGATTTCCGGACTACCATAAGAGCAGCGATAAAGTCGACAGCGTCAACATCGAAAACCTGGCCAGAGTGGTACAGGGTCTCATCGGTGCTGTAAACGAGCTGCAGTAAAAGTCAGTAGCCGTCCCCTATTGTTTCGTAAAAAACTTTGCTTAAAGGTGCTTAATGCGTCTGAGTGATTAAAAAGGGTATTCAGCAGGCAACTGCATTTCAAGAATCCCATCATGTGTGCTTACCCATAAACGTTTGTCAGAATTATTTTTCATAATGACGGCATCGGTCATGAACGACGGTCTGATTTTTAATAACGATTTGTGCTTTTTGGAACGCCTATGAAATTGTCGCCATACGAGGCCTTCTGGTAGAAGATCGAAATTTGTGTTGTTTGATATTTTTCTGCTTTCCAGTTTTTGGTTTGTACAATCCCAGGTAAATAGCGTGTTTGCTGAAACTGCGTAAAGTTTGTTTTGATCTATTTCGATATGCGAAATATTGCCAGCTTGTGCGATCTCTGCTTTTTTGGTTTGCTTTGAAAAGCGAATAAGCCCTTCCTTACTCGATAGCCAGATGATGTCAGGCTGACAGGCATCTTGCAGCATGTGTTCTGCTTTATGAAAAGGCATGCCTTCGGCACGAGTCCAGTGCTGTTCTTCTGTACCATTCCAGGCACGTATGCCTGATTTATCACGATCATCCTTGCCGCCGATGGCCCACCAGGTGTTGCCATCAAACATCAGATCTTTGAGTGAAACCCAGGGTTGCTTGCCCAGACGGAGCTTTTTGACCTGATATGTCTCAGGATCAATGCTATAAAGTTCATGGTTAGAAATGGCAATGACCTTATTATTGATGTTGCGTAGTTTGCTGGCTGATGCATTTGGAATCTGTTCCCATACCTTTGTTTTTATGTCGTAGATATTGATGGCACTTCCTGCCACCCATAGCTTATCACCCACTTTTAATAGATCACGTAAATTTTCTGACGTTTCCTGCCAGGGAGGTCGAAAACGATGTACGGTGTTGTTTACAATATTGTGTAAGCCTTTTTTAGAGGCATACCAGAGAGGGTGTTTACCATTAATGTTTATCAGCTTGCCATGATAAAGTTCTGGTGTTCTGGCGATTAGCTGCCAGCTGCTGCCATCATCGTTTCGTTTAGCGATGCACTGAGGGCCATAATAGTAAACATCTTTGCCAAACAGCTGAATGTGTGCGCCGCTGCGACCACAGTTTTGTAATAGCGTACGATCAAGCGCCACGGTGTTGAAGCTGCCTGTATTAAAGTCATAGAAAAAGATATCACGATCGTAGTACATGCTTATCCAGAAACCGTTACGTTTTTCATCGATGGTGATATTGCCAAACCAGCTATCACGTTTCAGGTGTTTGGGGCGTGACGGTTGTGAAGTGATGGTTTCGATGTCGACAAGTGTTTTCAGTTTATTTGTCGTCAGGTCAAACTGCCATATCTGACTATAGCTCGCAATGATCAGTGCGTTTTGCTGTTTGCTTTTACGAACGATGAATGCGTTGGGATCGACTTCGCGTAACACTTCACCTGAGTTACTGGTCTTTGAGTAGCGAATCAGTTTTTCCTGTGCAAGCAGCCATAACACGTCACGGCTTTTATCATCCGGAATAAAATCTTGAACATTAAATGCCCGCCGGGTAACGGGTTCAATAGTTTCGACGACCTGCTGATTGATATTAAATCGCGTGAAACCGCTGCCGCTTTTCATCCATAAGTAGTCGTCGTCGGCAACAACCCGATGGGTCGTCGCATCAGGTAATCCATTTGCGCCGGTCCATTTTTGCCATTGGTCTGTCGCAGGCTGGTAACGAACCAGGCCGCCATAGGTA
>JBLYYR010000011.1:0-10187 GCA_048550195.1 Arenicellales bacterium | reverse complement strand
GTGAAAAGCGGTTAGCCAACGGAGATGGCATGGTATAGGTAACGCCACGATCCCCCTGCCGATTGCCGGCAGCGAAAATCGCCCAGCCATCCGGCACCCTGTATTCACCCAGACTACGATCAAGAATCAGTTGATAAGCCGCAGCAGACACGCTTGGTGGTGCGGAGGTGATTTCATCCAGAAACAGAATACCCGTCTCTCCGTGACGCTCTGCATTGGGCAGCATCGAGGGGGTTGCCCATTCGACAAAATCATCCACCCGCATTGGAATGCCGCGCAAATCGCTGGGTTCCATTTGTGACAGCCGCACATCAATAACTTTTGCATCATGCGAGCTGGCAATCTGCTGGACTATCTGGGATTTCCCCACACCGGGCGGCCCCCACAACATAACGGGTGTGTGCAAACCTTCACTTGCACTGAGGAACTCCCGTTCCAGAACTTTAATTAAATGGGCAGGACGCATTATATTTTTCTCATTGTTTTAAAATCCCGCCTTCGCATACCATTCTTTTGCTTTTTCAGCATCTTTTTCGACACCATTACCTTCTTCATAGATCATCGCCAATGTGGTCTGCGAACCGGCCAACCCCTGTTCTGCTGCCAGCGTGAACCATTCGACTGCTCTTTTCATATCTTTTTCCACACCATCACCTTCCATGTACATAAAACCTATACCGTGCTGGGCGATAGCGTGGTTTTCCTCCGCAGCTTTCAGCATCCACTTTACTGCGGAATCAGAGTCGCGACCAACACCCAGGCCATTCTGGTACATAATCGCCACCCGGTGCATGGCTTCAGTATTGCCGCTTTCAGCCAGCGGCGATAAAAACCGCATAGCAGTAGAAAAATGTTTGGCCTCAAATGCCGACATGCCGCTGGCAAAATCCAAGTCATCCTGATCACTCATATAATACTCCGAAGAATTCTAATAAATAAAACACTGAATATTAACAGATTATATTGGTTGGATATTCCCAATAAACGTATGGCAACCATGTTAAAGTGATGGTTACATTACGTTTTACGGTTCAGGTTTTACATAACCCCTAATACATAAAACCTAACACAATCTCTCTTCTCAGCACTAAATTTCAACTGGACAAAACACCTATTATAGGACAAAATAAGGGTTTAATTATTTACCATATTTTTTCGAGATGCACCGGTTCAGGCTTCTCGCTAACTATTGTTAAAGCATTTAAGTACAGAGGGGACTTTTAATGAACAAAGAATATTATGACGCGGTAGTGAAGATGGAAGAAATGGGAGTTAACAACGAATACATCCAGGGCTGGCAGGGTGGTTATCTGCTAAACGATAAGCGTGAAGAACAGCGCCTGACCGAAGCCTACGAAGCTGGCTACGTCGACGGCCTGGAAAAAACTCAGGACAACTTCGGCAACTGGACAAACTAAAACCAGACTTAGTCCAGCTGAACATCGAAGGGAAAGTAAAAAGGAGCGCAATGCGCTCCTTTTTTTACCTGAAATATCTGCGCAACAAGGCCTCAGGATAAACAAATGCGCTTTATATTAACCCTGACCCTAATTTTAATGCCTCCTCTGGCATGGTCGAAAGATTACTCCCACTTACACCAGCGTGTAATTTTCCCCAATAGACTTCTTTTACCAACAAATGTCGAAAAATATGGCGACCAGTATTTTATTGTTGATTGCTATAACAACCGGGTTCTCTATTCAGACAAAATTGATACACCAATCATCGAATGGAATAGACTTGGGGCAAACATACCTATGTCCTGGCCGCACTCAATCGCGTCTGATGGCCGCTTTTACCTGATAGACGACACGTACCAAAATAGGCTGCTGATTTTTGAACGGAAGGATAATGCGTTCATTTTCCATAAAGCGATTAACGATATCTCAAAAACTCCACACAGGGTGTTATATGACGATGCCACTAACGCGTTTTATTTACTGGGTGCCTGGTCACAATCAATAACAAAATTGGTGTACAGGAATGATGATATCGAGATTGAATACACCAGAAATATGGATTTTCTTAAAGGAAGCTACAGCCGCTCAATTCATATCATCGATGGATTAATGTACTTCATCTCCGGTCCGGGAAGGGTAAATGTTGTCAGATATAAAGATGACAGCTATGAAATAGTAAGATCATACAATGCTCCAGATGGGTTTGAAAGCATGAATGATATCACCAGGGTTGGGGATATTTTTTATCTGACAGCTTCGCCAGGAAAGATGCTTAAATGTAAATCTCTTGATGACCTGGCTAATTGCGAAAATGTTTATGCAAGCCTTGGCATAAAAGGAAACCCATATTTCTTCAGCTATTTTGATGATGCATTTCATTTAACAGAGATTGGAACTGAGGACGGAGTGATCAAGTTCGACCATGATAACAATGGCCTGAAAAACCCTGTTTATTTTCATCGTGACTAAGTACAGCGGTCTGGCCCGGTTTTTTTTTACTCTTTTTAGCTATCGTTATCAGCCTCCTCATCAGGCAGCAGATTACTAATTCCTCTTTTCAAGGTTTTAATGGCATCAGGCGCCTCAATATCAATAACCTGCGTCGTCACCCACTTTTTCTGTCGCTCACCCATTACAGCTGTGACGCTTTCACCAAAACACCGCAGCATTGGAAAAGACGGCCCACTTTCGTCGCTATAACTGAATTTTGCATAGTCGTTCATACGCACATTTAGTGTATTGATCAAATCAGGCTTGTAAAAACCGTTACCGAGAAAGTCTTCCATATTATCCTGCATGGTTTGCGCCATGGCTTTTGCCATCGCAGAGATAAACACCGCGCGTTCCTCTTCATCCATGCGATCAAACATTATGCGATCGGTAACATGAATAAGAAAAGCGGCAAATTCCCAGATAATGGCCAGTCGCTGCACCTGGCTATCGGTCTGAAAATCGTTATTTTCAAGCTCAAGGACAGCTTGTGTACATATTCGCCAGGCGATAAAACCAACAACACCAGCGATCTCTTCCGGTGACCGGTCACGGTTTTTAGCACTCCACTTACTTCGAATTCTCACAATAGACTCTCAATTTAAGGGTTATTTCAATAACAGTGTATTCTACAATAACTAATAACACTGTTGAGAATACTGGTACAGGTTGTGTATGGAATTTAAAATAACAGAACTACAGACGTATGTGCAGCATAACTGCCACATTTCTGATGCGAGCCATGCCGGGAGCTACACTCTTTGCATTTATTTGTTAAAAATGCGTGAATACTACCGCTGGGAACATGCCCTTGGCTTCGATGATCACATTGATAAAGACCAAATTGGAAAATGGTTGTCGGAACGTGAATCATTTTGGGAAACCCTTGAGGAAAGCCCATTCAAGCAACTGCGCATTGGCGAAGAGAACTATGAGCCTTTTGACATTGAAGGTGTCAACAACGCGCTGCAGAATAAAGGGCTCATTTATAGTGCCGGCCATATACTGCGTGGAAAACCACACTTCTTTCTTGCCGATATTATTGATGTTCATCAGCATGATAATTTCCGGATTATCATCAGTGGAAAAGAACATGCCCGTGAACTCTCTGCACCCCCTGCCCTGAGCCAGGGTAAATCCATCTTTATCCGTAGTGAGTCACTGCGTCGCACCGTATGGGAAAAGGTTGAAGAAAGCCTGTGGAATAAACAGCAGTCTCCCCTGGTTCGAGCCATTACCTGCTATGACTTTGAGAACGATCTGCAGGAAAGCCTGACACAGCTATGTGACAGTGAGATCGAAACCCTGGTTGCACACGAAATAGGTGAAATCATGGCCGGGGAACTGCTAGGGGATACATGGCAAAGAATGATCAGTTTGGCTGACCATACGCCACTGGAGCTGATGTTGCGCTCAATCAGGGATAATCTGGCGGACTGTCTGATGACCATACCGGATATCATCGAGGATATTGAACCTGCTAGACTACATTTTTATATTGCCAATATCGGAAACATGCGGAAAGCCCTGTTTCCTGCCTTGCGTGCGGCCTATGACAAATGGTTAGAAAACGATTCAACAGTCCCTCTTGAAAAAATAAGTCTGCGGGGTCAGGATCATTGGCTATCGGTAGCAAAAAGTCTTCAGGAACTATTTCAGAAAGAAGGTAGAATAGATAAAGACAAATTTCAGAAAATCATTGAGTCGAATTCTTTATGAAATGCAGGAGCTTCGCTAGACGCGATGTTTTCTTCACAACTAAGAGGAAAGACTCGGGACTAAGGATGAAAACTAAAAATAATATCAACTTCCAATACCTTAGTCCTTAGTATCGCACCGAGTGACGCTCCAGCAAAAAAACACAAAATTTAGTGATAGCATTATGAACAGCAAACCTGCCAGCTCAGAATTAAAATCAATCCGGGAGATTATTCCCAATACCTTTATCTTCGAAAAGATGAACGCGTTGCCAGCCGACCTGTGCGATGAGATGGTTCGACGTTTCGAGGCCTCCGAAGAAGATCAGTATCCCGGTCGCATAGGCCAGACTGTGTCCAGCAATCAGGGCATTAAAAAAACCACAGACCTGGTGGTCAGCGGTAAACCGGACTGGAAAGATATCGACCGTGCATTATTTCAGTCACTGGGCAGGGCAATTCTTGAGTTCAGGGAAAAATACATCTACTTCAAAGGCTCTTTTAAGGACATGGGCTATAACCTGCAGCGTTACGAACCTGGCGAGTACTATCACTGGCACATAGACGGCGGCAGCCATGATTTCAGTCAGCGACAGCTGGTTGCCCTGTGGTACCTGAATGATGTTGAAGGTCCGGGTGGAGAAACAGAATTTCTATTTCAAAATGCGAAAATTAAACCTGAGCGGGGAAAACTGGTATTGTTCCCACCCTTCTGGACCCATGAACACCGGGCTGTAGAACTGGAGAAAGGGGTTAAATATATCGCGACCACCTGGGTAGTTTTTGCCTGACGGCAAAATGCTTTAGGTATTACGTTTTACGATTTACGTAAAACCTAAAACGTAAATCGTAATACAGAGCTTTTAAGCCCCTAAAGAATCCGTCCCCAATGTTCCCACCAGTAGCAGTAGAACAAAGCTTACTAATTTCTTTTAGCCTGAACGAAAGGACGCTTGACGATCTTTTTTTATTGATGTCTTGAATAAGTCAATAGTCTGCTCATCTACGCTCAAACCCAAAGTGAAATATTTCGCAATAAAATCTGGCATAGTCATTGCCAAAAATAAGTTTCTTTGGAAGTTATCTGGAAAGCTTGCTACAAATATTGCTGATTTAATAGTCTTTGGTTTACGTAGGGCTATCTGATATGCAATGGGCCCATAAAATGACTCGCCACGGGTGATGACCCAATGCTTGTCAGTGTCATACTCATGAGGAGGAACTGAAGCGGTTCAGGTGCAGTGTATTGTAATATGGCATCTCACTCACGGTTGACTCCGCGCTCTTCTTACTACTCGATCTGTGCCCTTCCTATAACCTGGACATCACGTAAGCGTTTATTTTTTCGCCAGGTTTTACTGAAACGAACCTTGTCTCCAATAGTTATCTTATCGTGTATTTTCTGATGGAGACGCACATTGACACGTTCACCGGACTCCGTTTCAACCATAAGATAACACCAGTACCTATCTGGAGCACCAGCTGGTGGATGGTAAACCTTCTCAATAACGATTCCGGTAATCTCTTTGCCCATCGTGATTTATCCTTTTTTAAGGGTTCCGATGCCGCTGTTCGATAAAGAACCACAGCACCCAAATCTCTTCGAGTCGTTTCATCAATGCAGCGCCGCCTCGAAGCTACAAAATATTTCGTATTCAAGTTACCTGGAAAACAATGAAATTGCAGCTAAGAAAACAGTGTGGTGGTATTTTCATTGTTTAAGCATCCAACGCAGGGCTGTGCAATTCTTTATTTTTCTATTAAATACTTAGTAAACATTAAGCGCTGCTCTTCAGTCAGTTTGTATGGTCGTTTTGTAGCCAGAGAAAAGAAAAGAGCCTCCTGCTCTCCTTCTGCTACCACTTCATCAGTGTCTTTAATGAAATTAAACTTAATTTGTCCAGAAATTTTTCTTAGTTTAGAAAGAAATAGCTCAACTCTTACTTTGTCACCTAAATACAGTGGCTTTTTATATGCAATTTCTGTGCGTGTGAGCACTGGAGCAAATCCAAGTTTTTCAATCTCATGCACGGGCATTCCGACCTTTTCTAAAAGCCTAATTCGGCCAATTTCCATCCATTTTATGTAGGTTATGTTGCTTACGTGATGACCAGAATCAATATCATAGGTGTAAATCTGCGGTTCAATTGTGATTGATTCCATTTTCTATCCTTTAATTTCCAGGCATAACGTTTTAAATACAGGGCTTTTAAAAAGTGAAGCAGAGTGAACTAGTACCACTTCACTAAAAATCCCAAAGAGCGCAGCGTACAGCTTGATCGACTTGCTATGCTTATATCATACACCCAACATTGGAAGATGTTTTCTACTATGATAAGTGAGCGACAATAAAATACAGTGTTTTAATTCATCAACTGGAATTTCATCGCTTATATCAAACACTATGGCTCTGTTGCCTTCAAACTTGAACACATTTCCATATATCTCTTTAAAAGTATCTACTAAGCTGGTTTTACAATTAAAATACAGGGCATATTGATCTGGTTTTGATTTTTTCCAGTCCATTCTGATTGTACTACCGCCTATCGCGATATAGCTTGGTTCTCCCCATTTCAGTGTTTCTTCAAGTTTAGTTACACCTTCTGTTTCTGAAGCCGTATCGAGGACTAATTGCCGTAAAAGCATTATTTTTTTATGTATATGATCTGGATAATTATTGAAGACTTCTGCAACATCAGGCTTTTTAATATTATCCATAAAAACCAATCACCCTTTTACACATAACGCTTCAAGAAGATACGCGCGCTTATTGCGCGTCCTTGTTGCCTGAACTGTTAGATTTCTTTGCAACTACCGAATATAAATGCCAGTTATGCGGAATTCCCTGTGGCGTCTTTCCAGATGTTTTATGTTCAGTAAAACGACAGATTTCATAGCTTTTAAAAATTTCTCTCACTTCTTTCTCATCAAAAACTGATACTTCAGGCCAAAAAACACTCTTATCATATTTTGGTCCAGCCATCGTGTCATCAGCCCCTAAAAAGGAACCACAAAATACCCCATTTGTGTAAAGACATTCATCTATATTGCTCCAAACATAGTCAAATTCCGCCTTTGGGCAAAAGAATAAACTTGCATCAGCTACTATTAGTGATGCCCCTGGATATTTATACGAACTAAACCTGGCTTTTGACAGGATTACATCGTTATTATTCTTAAAGCGTTTCTTACATCTTGAAATAGATTCATCCTCTATATCAAAGCCGTACACTTTAAAACCTTTTTCTAACAAATACTTTATGTCAGATCCAGCACCGCAACCACAATCTATAGCTATCTTAGGATCGCCCACAATATTAACGGCGAAAGTCAAATCTGAACGAATCTCTCGATGCTCCGTCGCATCATAGTATTCTTCAATTTCTCGACTGGGCATATTTGAAATCTATCGTTAGAATTGAGCGGCGCCGTGCCTTTTGCGGCATCCGGGCAGGGCTGGTTTTTGCCCTGCAATTTTAAGATGACTTGTTATGTGTAATTTCATTTAAAATTGGGCGATATTTTTCTAGGCATTTTTTGAATCTCTTCAATAATTATTTTCGGGCCAGTTACTCGTATCTGGACTGGAAAAGATTCCATAACGATTACATTTCTAAACACACCCTTATTTTCTAAAACCCGGACTCTTTCTAAAACTGGATCTGGATGCTCAGCGCTACCAATTATAAGCACATCGTGCAATTCTTCAGTTATTGGCAGGCTACTAGCATAAACTAACATCCCTCCGGATAAACTCAGAGATAATAGAAATACAATGCCAACAGATTTTAATTTATTAACCAAAATGCCAGTCACATTACACATAGAAGTTTATTAGACAGAATCAATAATTTACCCTGTTCGGCAAAATCTGCATAACGCAACGGTTATATTTTTAAAATATTCGCCTCATGTCCATCTTATTAAATGTATTTTCAATATTTCACACATGTATTGAAAGCTACTGCTGTTCCATAAACTTTTCATTGCCATTTTGATTCTGAACGCGCATCAGGCAAACAGCAGAAATACTCACCTCTCGCAGGGCCCGCAGGGAACGCAGGGAAATCATTTGAATAGACGTTTAAAGATTTACGATTTAGGTGTTACGTAAAACATAAGCCGTTAAACGTAATACTTTCTTTTCCCCCTCCGCGAGAGAACTCTTTTTTTCTTCAGGTTTGATAATGTCGTTATTCTTGTCCCCGAAGCCTTTAAGCTTTCGTGAAAGCCTTACAATCAGCGCTTATTCGCCCATTGATATTTCTTTGTGGGACAGCAATGACGTAAAACCTAATGCGTAAATCGTAATACAGATCCTTTAAGCCCCTAAAGAATCCGCACCTAATGTTCCCTCCAGTAGCAATAGATAGTCAGCACTTTTAACAAAATCTAATCGTTCAACGGCCATGGCCAGACGATCTGCAATTTTCATTTCGTCTACCACATCTGCATAGCCAGGCTGATAAATAACCCCTTCAAGGTAGGAAACGTGACGTTGCCAGAGGCTGGTCTCTCTGCTCTGCTTGGTCCTGAGACGCTCCTGGTACCAGTCTGATTGCAGCAAATACTCACGCGTGAACATGTCACGAATATCCGGGTGCTGTATTTTCTTACCCTGATACTCACCTTCTGCCATTATGTACAATAAGGCCTGCAGTGGGGGGCATGCATCTTCAATGCTTCCATCATCCAGGTATTGCTGCGCAACATTACGTTGTGCCTCGACAATGTTGTCTATGCCATCGACAAATACTTCGATTCCCTGTGTCTCGGGTTTGAGAATGGCTTCAGTAAAGACGGCATTGGGGTTATCAAATATCTTGCCGAGGAAACCATGCACAAACCGGTCGGTAATCCGGTAGCCGAGCCTACTCGCCAGCACCGTACGGCCTGCATGCTCAAAATCCTCCAGTGGCTCAAGATAGCCTTTCTCTATCATTACCTCAGGCTTACGTTGCTTGACCGAAAGCCGAGACCAGATTTCCGGTATCAGCAAACTGATATCATGGTTCACCCTTACATCAGGCCCGACATGTCCAGCTGAACTTGAATAACCAGCATAACCGGTAAGGATATAGGAAACCAGCGCGTTATTAAGATCTATCGTTGGACGCAGAGCGTTAAATGGACCTTTGGTCAGCGCGCCTTCGGAGCCAGCGCCGGTCGTTGACGGAGACTTACCTGTCAGGCTGCAGATAAAGTCCATAAACAGCTCTGGTAGCTCCTGATAATGAATCGGGTTATAAACCGCAAGTGGCCGCACACCCGGTTGCGGTGGATTATTGCGGCGACCGGTTAAGATGGCATCTACCGGGTGACAAATGGGTTGATCCAGTTTCAATTTTCGGTGGAAACGTGCACCCATTTCTGCGATATAGCTACGGACAGGATCTGTCAAATCCTGCCTGTCCTGCAGGTATCGAGGGTTTTTACTGGGCTTGCCGTCAATACGCCTTGGGTGTGCTGACGAGACTACGTAACCTGTACCCTCCTCGTAAGCCTGTTGCAGAAGGTTCTTCATTGGGGGTGAATAATTATCGAATGTCAGCACATCTTCGATCACTTCAGCCAGCTTTTCGCCCTTCAATGGCTCGTAGTTGGCAAGATAATTTCCTGACTTTGCGATATCAGACTCTGCCTGTGTATCAAAACCGGGAATAATGGCATCATCCGGACGCTGAAATAGACGGAATTCACAATTCGTCACCAGTTTGACACTGTGATCACCACGCACGCTGCTCTGACATCCTTCTATGCATCGCATTGGTACAACTATAGATGCTGTTATGTCATCTTCCGCCTGTATTTTTTCAGTGGCAATAAAATCCTGCCTGACCTTGAAAATACGCCATTTACCTGCTGTATCAAAACCCATACGAAGGTAGGAGGCAATAATCCGACGATCATAAATTTTCACCTCATGTCCTGCCGCGCCATCGATCTCATCAACAGAGATATAGTCGCGCCAGTTTTCTCCCCAGAAGTCACGGTAGAACCGCTTGATAATAAATACCAGTGCCAGGATCCTTGGTGGAAT
>JBLYYR010000010.1:0-20680 GCA_048550195.1 Arenicellales bacterium | reverse complement strand
CAATTTTGGCAATAACCTGGTCCTGATCTATTCGATCACCGGAGTTGACCATAACTTCTGATATATGGGCATAACGAGTTGAATAACCATTGCCGTGGTCAATTTCAACCATATTGCCAAAACCATTCTTGCTTCCGGCATAGGTCACCACGCCGGCAGCCAGTGCATGAATAGGTGAACCCTTGGCTGAAGGTATATCGACACCTTTGTGGAAAACCTTTTTACCGGTGAAAGGGTCACTGCGATAACCATAAGAAGAAGAAATATAACCTCTTTTTACCGGCCAGCCTTTCGGGTCCAAAGACTGTTTCAGGTCTTTGTCCAGCATGATGCTTTCAAGCAAGCCCAGTTCAATGCTTTCCTGGGAAAGATTTGCTGCGACACGGTCTATAACACTTTTTAAATCTGACTGGCTAAGATGCTTGCCTGGCAATTCATTATTAGTTCCGCCTAAAGCAGGTTCAATGCTGAAATCAAACTCACTCTTGTCCAGTCCGGCCATTTCAGCCAGCCTCACTCCCAACGCATTACTGCGCATGGTTTCAGCCTGCATGCGCCCTAGCTGGAGACTAAGTGCATCAATATTTGCCTCTGACTGCCGCCTTATGCCGGCAATTTCCTGTTGTAAGACAGCCAACCTTTGCTTTTGTTCAGTAATTTTCTCACTTGCGGAATGATCATCTTCCTCAGAGAATTTTTCAGCCAGATACCAGGTCATGCCACCAAAAGTAAAAGGAAGGATCAGGAATAAAACCAGGCCCAGCATCCAGGTAGCCCGGGATGACAGACATGAGCGGCAGACTTGGCCAGAACTTTTTGGAATGATGATTATTTGCATGGTTTTCAGAAAATCGTAAAGTTTTTATAGTCCTTAGTCCTTAGTCCTCAAGCATATTTCCCTTTTATAAGAAATATAGCTATAAAGTACGGATGAAACATATTTCAAGCTACATCTCACAAAGCAGTCTGAAGCGTCAGCCATCCAGTGACTGGCTGACTGGCCTGTGGTACCGAACCGCACCACCTGCCTTACAAAAAATTTGTCACCCTGTAAAATACCACGATGACTGCCTAACGCTTCAGGTGAAGTCATCCATCTGGTTAAGCCGCATCCGACAGCAACAAAAATCTCTAATACGGCATTTACGCCGTAGTCGCGAATTCGCTAGTCTCGGAAAAATTAAGCTGGAGGTCTTGCCTGGTCAGGTGACTACACCGCAAAAGCAAGCAAACCATTTTCACCAAAAACTATCCGACAGCAATAAGAAGCTACTTCTTAGTTCTGCCAACCATCTATCGGACCCTGAACTCAGTCAATCACTGGTACGACTGGCTAAAACTGCTTCAAAATCCTGAATTCTGTACAACTTTTCTGGATTAATTATCAATCCGGTCTAAACAAAAAGTACGCCGCTACTAATTCACTATTGTGTAACAGGTGCTACGCCTGAAAAAGGTATTGGTGCTTCTTTCGGATCATCAAAGGATACAACCTCAAAGGCACTTGCATCATTAATCAACATACGCAATAAGCGATTATTCAGTTCATGACCGGACTTGTGGGCACTGAACTCACCGATCAACGGATGCCCGAGCAGATAAAGATCACCAATTGCATCCAGTACTTTATGCTTAACAAATTCATCTTCATAACGCAGGCCGTCTTCATTCAAAATATGGTAATTATCCATAACGATGGCGTTATCAAGACTGCCACCACGCGCCAGACCGGCATTCCTCAAAGCCTCCAGATCATGCATAAACCCAAAGGTTCTCGCCCGGCTGACTTCTTTGACAAAGGAAGTGGTCGAAAAATCAACAGTTGCGACCTGTATTGCATTCTTAATTACGGGGTGATCAAAATCGATGGTGAATGAAACCTTAAATCCGTTTAATGGCTTGAACTGTGCCCATTTATCGCCATCTTCCAGTCTTAATTTTTTCTTGATTCGGATATATTTCTTAGCACTCGACTGTTCCTGAATACCGGCTGATTGCAACAGGAAAACAAAGGGCCCGGCACTACCATCCATAATCGGGACTTCCGGAGCAGTCAGGTCTACATAGGCATTATCAATCCCAAGTCCGGCAAATGCTGACATCAGATGCTCAACAGTTGAAATCTTGATGCCGTCCTTCTCCAGCGAGGTGGATAACCGGGTATCACCGACATTATCCGCGATAGCGGGAACCTCTACGGGCACATCCAGATCGATACGTCTAAATACCACGCCTGTATCGACCGGCGCAGGTCTCAGTGTCAAATAAACCTTTTCACCTGTATGAAGCCCAACACCTGTAGCACGTATCACGTTTTTTAGAGTGCGTTGTTTTATCATCGTGTTGCCCTTTTCAAGCTGAGTTCGTCAAAAAACACCCCGAAATTTGCGCAGCCTCTATAATTTGCCCATAAAGTTGACAATGCTACACGAAATTAAGGGAATTGTGTACTCCAGTTTCACATACATACTCGCCATTAGTCGTTAAAAGTCCTACGTTAAAACACATATGCATTCAATCTGCCTGCCGTCTAAGAAAAGCCGGAATATCCAGGTATTCAGAACCAGTTTCCTCTCCGGGTACAAATTTTTCACCTATCTTTCGCTCCTTATTTATACGCAATATTGTTGGCTCATCCAGATCGCTATAATTACCTGGGACACCAGAATCTGCCTCCTGCGGTCGCGAACCTCGTACCAGGCTTGGTTTCTGTTCTTTACGTGATACATCATCAAGCCCTGTAGCAACGACAGTTACACGCAGTTCATCGCCCATGTCCTCATCGATAACTGCACCGATAACAATGATTGCATCCTCATGGGTATACTCTGCAATTGCATCGCCCACTTCTGAGAACTCTCTCATGGTAATGCTGGTATTGGCTGTGATGTTAACCAGCATACCGCGTGCGCCGGAAATGTCGAAGCCTTCCAGGAATGGACTGAATAGTGCGCCACTTACTGCTTCGGCGGCACGGTTTTCACCCGATGCGGCTGAAGAACCCATCATCGCTTTACCCATTTCCTGCATCACAGTAGTCACATCCGCGAAGTCAACGTTGATCAGACCCTGCCGGGTTATCAGTTCAGCAATTCCCTGCACTGCTCCCTGCAGCACCTCATTGGCCATAGAGAAGGCATCGGTAATCGGTGAATCTTCTACATCGAGCAGCTTCTCATTTGAGATGGTAATTAATGAGTCGACATATTCTGTCAGTTCAGCAATTCCTTCATCTGCAATCGTCATACGACGATTGCCTTCAAAACGGAAAGGTCGGGAAACCACGGCAACTGTTAAGATCCCCATCTCTTTTGCCTGTTGTGCAATGACCGGTGCCGCGCCTGTTCCAGTCCCTCCCCCCATGCCGGCGGTGATGAATACCATGTCAGCCCCATCCAGTGCTTCATTGATACGGTCTTTGTCTTCCAGTGCTGCCTGCCTGCCTATCTGCGGGTCGGCACCTGCACCCAGGCCTTTGGTAAGGTCTGCACCAATCTGTATCACAGAGTGTGCTGTGGAGGCATTTAATGCCTGGGCATCAGTGTTGGCCTTGATAAAATCAACACCATCAATGTTGCCGCGCATCATATAATCTACGGCATTACCGCCACCGCCGCCTATACCGATCACCTTGATCACGGCCTGTTGATTGGTTGTATCCATTAATTTAAACATAGTCACATCTCCTTCATTGATGGTCTAATTTCGTTGTCTGTAAAAATTTAAAAAAAATTATCATCTTCATAATCATTAAAAACTGCCACTGAACCAGCCTTTCATCTTTCTCATAATAGTGCCGATACCCAACTTTATTTTCTCTGACGAGGCCGGGTCATTGCGCCGGCGGTTACCAAAATGAATCAGTCCTATGCCGGTTGAATAGATTGGATTGCAAACCACTTCTTTCAGTCCTCCTGTATAGTCCGGCAAACCCAGTCGAACCGGTTGATGAAACACTTCCTCTGCCAGCTCAACCATGCCTTGCAGTTTTGATGAACCGCCGGTCAAAACGATGCCTGAGCCGATAAGATCCTCGAAACCGCTACGGCGTAATTCTGACAGCACCAGGCCATACATTTCCTCTACCCGTGGCTCGATCACCTCGGCCAGCATTTGTCTGGCTACACGTCTGGGTGGGCGCCCACCGACACTGGAGGTTTCAAAAACATCTGCGGGATCTGTCAACTGAGTTAAGGCAGAGCCGTATTTTTTCTTTATCTCTTCTGCTGAATTTGTTGGTGTACGCAATGCAACAGCAATATCGTTGGTTATCTGATCACCGGCAATCGGGATTACAGCCGTATGACGAATAGAGCCTTCAGTAAACACCGCAATGTCTGTCGTACCTCCACCGATATCTACCAGGCACACACCGAGGTCCTTTTCATCCTCTTCCAGCACCGCATCACTCGAAGCGAGCTGCTCAAGGATGATGTCATCAACCTCCAGGCCACAACGCTGGATACACTTGATAATATTTTGTGCGGCACTGACTGCACCCGTAATAATATGTACCTTGGCCTCCAGCCTGACACCACACATGCCAACGGGTTCTTTGATGCCGTCCTGTGAATCAATAATGAATTCCTGTGGCAGGATGTGCAGTATTTTTTGATCCATGGGTATCGCCATGGCACGCGCCGCATCAATGACGCGGTCCACATCATTCTGTCCAATTTCCTTGTCACGTACAGCAACCACACCCTGAGAATTAAAACTACTGATATGTGCTCCAGCTATTCCCGCATACACAGAATATATCTGACAGCCAGCCATCAACTCTGCTTCTTCAACTGCACGTTGTATGGATTGCACCGTCGATTCAATATTTGCCACCACACCACGCTTCATACCACGTGCAGGATGATGACCTACACCGACAATCTCGATCTCACCATCAGCGGTGACTTCGCCGACTATGGCCAGCACTTTAGATGTGCCAATATCCAGTCCTACTATTAGGTTGCTATCGTTCTTTTTTACCATTGTGTTTTACCAGTCATATTGATCACATTGTGGCTCATCCGGCATTTACCGGAGCGGCTTCTTCAACGCTGTTCCACTTCACAGCGAAACCATTCGGATATCGCAGGTCAACTGAGATCAGACGTTTTTCAAGCCTGTCCAGTGTCTGCCCATAGGCACGCGCAAAACGATAAAGCCGATCCTGCATGTCGCGACGTCCGAGGCGTATGCTTATCTGTTCATTTCGCAAGAAATTTGATGCCGTAATTTGCCATGCACCACGTTGTGAATAGCTTAATTGCCTTAACTGCATGCCGACATCTGCAAGCAAACTGGAAAACTGCTGAGATCTCAATTGCACAAGTACCTGTGTTCCCTCTGGCCCGGACCAGCGCGGTAGACCTGGCATTTTTACACCGGGCAACTCTACTATGTTGGCATCACTTGTCACCCAGCCTGTCTTATTCCAGGCAGCGATTAAGCGCTGCTCTTTTACATTTATCTGTAAAGTATCCGGCCAGCGGCGGCTGACTGAAACGTCAGAGACCCAGTCGATGTCACGCAATGCTGCCTCCAGTTTCTGCAGATCTATTGCAAAGAAATTATTGCCGATATAAGGCACCACATTTTCCTGCAGTGCCGCCTTTTCCACGTGCCGAAATTCACCGATAAAACTTATTCGCGAAACAGGAAAACGGTCTGGATGCAGAACATAGTCTGCAAACACCAGGATGCCACCTGCAAACAGAAGAAGCAGCAGCATACTGCTACGCAGGCTTCCATTTTGCTGCCCGGGGGGTGCAACAATCGGCAGACACTTAGTCATACGTCGTCTCCAGTATCCTCAGTACAAGTTGATTGAAATCCAGACCCACTTGTTTAGCCGCCATTGGCACCAGCGAATGGCTGGTCATCCCCGGTACAGTATTAACTTCAAGCAGATAAGGGCTTTGATTTTCATCCAGTAACACATCCACCCTGCCCCAGCCACTGCATGCACTGACCTCGAAGGCCCGTGTCGCGAGTTTCTGTACACCTTCTTCAAGCTCTGCGGATAGACCACATGGGCAGGTGTAGGATGTTTCATCACTGAGATACTTGGCTTCGTAGTCGTAGAACAATCCGGCTGTTTCAAGCCTGATGACTGGTAAGGCACTACCACCCAGAATGGCAACGGTAAGCTCCGTTCCTGTTATCCATTTTTCTGCCAGAACAATGTCATCAAGTTTTATTGCTTTCTGCCAGGACTGCAGCAGCTCCGCCTGATTACCGGCCTTACTGATACCAATGCTTGATCCTTCACGTGAAGGTTTAACTGCCATGGGAAAGCCAATCTTCACGGCCGCCTGCACTAAATCAGACTCTGTCTTAAGCAATATAAATTCGGGCGTAGGCAGATCGGCTCCCTGCCACATTAATTTGCATCGAGCTTTTTCCATTGCAATGGCGGAACCCAGCACGCCACTACCGGTATAAGGAATGCCCAACACCTCCAATGCACCCTGCATCACACCATCCTCCCCCCAACGGCCATGCAGGGCGATGAAAACACGATCGATGCCGGCATCCTGCAAATCAGCCAGTACTGAGCCATCTTTGGCATCAAAGCCCTGCGCATCAATACCCTGTGACAACAATGCTGCCAGCACAGCATTGCCTGACAATAGGGAAATTTCATGCTCAGCCGAGGGGCCACCCATGAGAACGGCAACTTTACCGAAACGTGAAACCATTGAAGCATCAAACATTGAGGATTCAGACATTGCTGGCCTCCCCGATGAGATGAACTTCCGGCTGCAATTTGATTCCTTCCTGCTCTGACACAACTGCCTGTATATGAAGTATCAAGGCTTCGATATCTGCCGCCGTTGCACCTCCCATATTAATGATGAAATTCGCATGTTTGCCAGACACGCAGGCAGCGCCAATTCGTGATCCTTTCAGGCCACAAGCATCAATCAGTCTGGCAGCAAAATCACCAGGTGGGTTCTTAAATACTGATCCGGCATTTGCGGTACCAACTGGTTGAGATTCGTTTCTTTTTTGCAGCAAATTTCGCACCCGGTATTTTGATTCCGCGCTACGACCTGGTTTGAGCCTAAGATTTGCGGTAACAAACCATTCGTCTTGCGGGCCAACTACTGAGCGATAATCCACGACGAAATCATCTACGGCTCGTTGAATCAGATTTCCGCTACGATCCATCATTTCTACAGAATCAACGATTTGCCATGTTTCATCACCAAATGCACCGGCATTCATCGCCAGCGCACCGCCAAACAAACCCGGTATACCGGCCAGAAATTCCGCACCAGTGAGATTACTGTTGGCACAGAAACGCGCCACCCTGGCAGAAGAAACGCCTACTTCCACACGTACCAGCGCCGGTTCAGGTAACGAAATATTATTCAACCCATTCATCGGGTGTATGACTATCCCGCGTATGCCGCCATCCCGTACCAGCAGGTTACTGCCAAGCCCCAACCAGGTGACCGGTAATGCGGGGTCGGATTCACGCAGAAAGTTTGCCAGATCATCAATGGATGCAGGCTGGTAGAAATAATCTGCAGACCCGCCTACACGCCATGAGGTATGTTTTGCCATCGATTCGTTAATCAGCAACCGACCATTCCAGTTTTGTGTGCTGGCCGGCATCATTGAGCCTCCTCAGACAGTTTGCTGATAAAATCCGGCAATTCCTGGGCGATGCGGCCGATATCGCCAGCGCCAAGAGTAACCAGTACATCACCTGCCTGCAGGGTATCTGCGAGAACTACAAGCAACTGCTCGCGGTCTTCGACAAATACCGGCATCGCCTTGCCACGCGCGCGGATGGCACGGCACAGGGCCCTGCCGTCTGCACTGTCGATAGCGGCTTCACCCGCTGCATAGACTTCCATTACGATGAGGTGGTCAACAACACTGAGGACGCGTCCGAAGTCCTCCAGTAAATCACGCGTGCGACTGTAGCGGTGAGGCTGAAACACTACCAGCGTACGGCGGTCCGGCCATGCTGCATCAATGGCTAACAATGCAGCCTGCAACTCGCAGGGATGGTGGGCATAGTCATCAACCAGCACCAGTTCACCGCCTTTAAACGGCAAACGATCATTTACCTGAAAACGCCGGCCTATGCCCTGAAAGTCATTCAGCCCGGCAATAATATCTTTATTACTGACGCCAAGATTCCAGGCGATAGAAATAGCCGCCAGCGCATTAAGTACATTATATCTCCCGGGCATGTTCAGTGTAACTTCCACCTCATTTTCAGTGGACTTCTGCATCACCGTAAACACAGAACGGACACCCTGCTGCCTGAAACTGGATGCCTGGATATCCGCATCTTCACTGAAGCCATAGGTCACGACAGGCCTGGAGATGGAAGGCAATATCTCTCGTACTATCGGATCATCAATACACAGAATTGCCAGTCCATAGAAAGGGATATTGTGTAGAAACTGAATAAAGGTGTCCTTTAGAACAGAGAAATCTCCGTGATAGGTTTCCAGATGATCTGCGTCAATATTTGTTACAACTGCAATCAACGGTTGTAAATGCAGGAACGAGGCATCACTTTCATCGGCCTCGGCAACCAGGTATTCACCCTTCCCTAATCGTGCATTGGTATCAGCACTTAGCAGGCGGCCACCAATAATAAAGGTCGGATCCATATCACCGCTGGCCATAACACTGGCAACCAGGGATGTTGTTGTAGTCTTACCATGTGTACCGGCAACTGCGATGCCTTTTGAAAAGCGCATCAGCTCACCCAGCATTTCTGCGCGAGGTATAACAGGCACCTTGGTTTCACGAGCAAGAATTACTTCAGGGTTATCGTCACTGACAGCCGTTGATGTCACAACAACATCAGCACCGAGAATATTTTCTGCATCATGCGTAAAGAAGAGCTTTGCACCCTGCCCAGCCAGTTGCTCAGTTACTGCTGATGAAGCGAGGTCAGACCCCGATACCAGGTAACCCTGGTTTATCAGTACCTGCGCGATACCACTCATGCCGGCCCCACCGATGCCCACCAGGTGAATATGTCTGACATGTTCACGCATGCATCACCTCATTACAGAGTTCTGCCACCTGGCGTGTGGCATCTATCATCGCATTTCGCCTTGCTCGTCGTGACAAGCCCATCAGGCATGGACGATCATTTGCCAACTCAACAAGAACTGCTGCCAGGCTTTCAGCGGAAAAACTATCCTGTGAAATAAGAATTGCAGCACTTTTATCCGAAAGAAAACGTGCATTCAGGGTCTGGTGATCATAGATAGCATAGGGGTAAGGAACAAAAATCGCTGCTGCGCCAGCTGCGGCAATCTCAGCAACAGTCATTGCACCTGCACGGCAAATCACCAGGTCCGCCCATAGATAGGCGGCAGCCATATCGTCAATAAATTCGCTGCAGTCTGCTTCCACTGCAAGCTCATCATAGAGTTTTAATGTTGCTTCCAGTTTTCCACTACCTGCCTGATGAAATACTTCAGGACGAATAACCGGGTCCATATTTGCCAGTGCGGCAGGCACTGTCTCATTCAGCACCTGCGCACCGCGACTGCCACCCACCACCAGCAGATGCAGTCTGCCGGAACGCCCCTGTAATCGTTGCTCAGGAGACGGCAGTGCCGCGATACTCTTACGGACAGGGTTTCCGACATAGTGACGATGGCGGCTACCGACCAGCACATCAGGGAACCCGACCAGTACCTCGTTAGCTATTTTTGCCAGCCATTTATTGGTAAGGCCAACTACAGCATTCGATTCATGTATCAGCAACGGCACTCTTAACAAGCTGGCCATCAAGCCACCTGGCCCTGAAACAAAGCCTCCCATACCTAATGCCGCTGCAGGACGTCTTCGATAGATGATGGCCGCTGTCTGCAACATTGCATAAATAATCTTGAACGGAGCTGTGACAAGTGCAAACAGACCCCTGCCTTTAATACCACTGATAGATATCCATTCGACATCAATATCGTTCTCAGGAACCACACGTGCTTCAATGCCCTGCCGGGTTCCTAGCCAGAACACATTCACCCCGTCCGCCTGCAAGGTATGCGCCACGGCCAGAGCAGGATAGACATGCCCGCCTGTGCCACCGGCCATGATCATCAGTGTGCTCATCGCTTTCTCCCCGGCTTCGGTGTGGTTTCGCGTGCAACGGCAAGCAATAGACCCATCGCCATACTGCTAGCAAGCAGACTGGAACCACCCTGGGAGATAAAGGGTAATGGCAGCCCTTTAGTCGGTAGTACACCCATATTCACACCGGTGTTGATTAATACCTCAACGGCTATCAACAGAGCGATACCCTGAGCCAGACGGCAGGCAAAAAGATTGCCCAGTGATTCAGCCCTGCGTGATAATGAAAAAGCGTGCCAGATCAATGCTATGAACAGGCCAAGGACAAGCATGACGCCGACAAAACCCAATTCTTCACCAATCACTGCAAACAGAAAATCCGTGCGCGCAGCCGGAAGATAATTAAGTTTTTGAATACTCTCACCAAGCCCGATACCATTCCAGCCACCGCGACCAAAAGCAATATAGGACTGGATCAATTGATAACCCTTATTCATCGGGTCAGCCCAGGGATCCATGAAACCAGTGATACGCTGCATCCTGTAGGTAGCTACGGTTATCAGTAGAATTCCGCCCAGAACAGCGGTACCAAGAATAATAAAGAAATGCAGATAGCGTATGCCACCCAGGAACATCATGCCGAATACGGTGGCAACAATGACCACGGTAGAGCCGAAATCCGGTTCCATCAGTAGCAGGCCACCGAACACAGCCAGCACGATTGATACAATGAGTATGCCCTGGCTGAAGATACGCATTTCTTCCCGCTTACGCGTCAGGAAACCCGCCATATAAATAATCAAAAAGACCTTGGCAAATTCTGACGGCTGCAGACTCAGGGGGCCAAGTTTTATCCAGCGCACGCTGCCCCATACTTCCGTACCAATACCCGGCATAAGGATTAAGGCCAGCACCAGCATTGACATAACGACCAGCAACGGCCCTGCCTTTTCTACCAGGCTCAGGGGAACCCGTGACACAGCTATCATTAACAGAACTGCCAGGAATACAAACAAACCCTGTTGCCTTAGCACCGACAATGCCGGTCCCTGCTCCATACTGCTCGCACTCATGGAAGCTGAGAACACCATCACTAGACTTAAACCAAACAGGCCTATGATGGGAATCAGCAAGCCGAGGTCATAAGTGTATACACCTTTAGTCATCGACATAGAGGCTTTAACAGCATGTGATGGAGCAGCCATCAGACCAGCCTCCCAGCCCAACGGCGGAAGTCATCACCACGCTGTTCAAAATTCTGGTACATATCAAAACTCGCACAGGCAGGGGATAGCAGGACCACATCCCCTGCCTCAGCCAGCGCAGCAGCCTGCGCCACCGCATCTGACATATCAGCAGCCAGACTGGTAGAGACAACTTCTGATACTGCATCCTGTATTTTTCCAGCATCCCTGCCAATCAGGACTATGGCTTTTACATGTTGCTCCACGGCCTCACGCAGAGGCGTAAAATCAGCATCCTTAGCGATACCCCCCGCTATCAGGATCACTGGTGCATGCAAACCATGAAGAGCCGCAACGCTAGCACCGACATTGGTGCCTTTGGAATCATTAATCCAGTCGACGCCATTGATGTGGTACAACAACTCCATGCGGTGGGGTAAACCTTTGAATTCAGATACAGCCTCTTTAATCTGACTGTCAGAAACACCGACGCTGCTGGCAAGCGCCCAGGCAGCAAGAACATTGAGTAGATTATGCTGACCGCTAAGGTGAATATCGTCTGCCGCCATAAGGGGCCTGTCACCGCGGCATAAATAAACGGCACCAGCGATGTCTGAAAGACCATAATCCTGTTCTTTTTCTGGCATCGCTGAGCTGAAAAAAATCAGCTCATCATCATTCTGCTGCATCTGCCGTTCCTGCAACAAACTCGGCTCATCAGCATTAAGCAACATTCTGGCACTGCCCTGATACACTTTTAATTTCGTGGCTATATAGTCAGCCATGTCCTGGTAACGATCCATATGATCGGCCGCAATATTCAACACCACGGCGATCGCCGGTTTCAGGCTCCAGGTTGTTTCCAGCTGAAAGCTGGAAAGCTCCAGCACATAGATATCGTTTTTATCGCCATCCAGTAATTCGAGTACCGGCACACCGATATTTCCGCCGACTGCTACTTTGCGACCGGCATGCTGTAATATTTTGCCGACCAGGGCGGTAACAGTAGATTTTCCATTCGAACCGGTAATGGCTATTACCGGCACCTGCACACACTGGGCAAATAGTTCGACATCGCCAACCGGCCGCACACCTGTTGCCAGCAGCGGGGCGAGATCCGGGTGACTCAACGGCACACCGGGCGATACCACCAGCAGGCTTTCATCAGTCCAGTGCTCAACAGCCAGACTACCGCAATGTATTTGAACATCAGGTAACTGCTGCGCCAGCTGCTGACCTAAAACAGGCTTGCTACTGGAATCGTAAACATCCACATCCAGACCCTGCTTGCTGAGAAAGACGGCTGCCGCCAGACCAGACAGGCCAAGGCCAATGACAGCTGCGTGCGTTGGACTACCCTGCAATCGACAGCGCTCATCGGTGTTAGTAATATCGGGCTGCTGATTGCCAGGCGCAACAGATCCGGACGCCCTGTCAGCTGCCATTAAACACATCGCAGAAGTAGCTGCCGTGTTGTGTGTTTGCTGATTCATCATCGCTATCAACGCACCTTCAGTGTTGCTAGGCCGATGGCGACAAGAATCAGAGTGATAATCCAGAAACGAACAATAACACGAGGTTCTGGCCAGCCTTTTAATTCAAAATGATGATGCAGAGGAGCCATACGGAAGATACGTTTACCGGTAAGCTTGAATGAAGTTACCTGTAAAATGACAGATGCCGTTTCCATCACAAATACACCACCCATCACCAGTAGCACGATTTCCTGTCGCACCATCACCGCGACGATACCCAGTGCGGCGCCCAGCGACAGTGCGCCAATATCACCCATAAACACCTGCGCCGGATAGGTATTGAACCATAGGAAACCAAGGCCCGCGCCAGTCAGCGCAGCACAGAAAATCAGTAACTCACCTACACCTGCGATATAGGGGATGCCAAGGTAGCCTGCGAAAACTGAATGCCCGGTTACGTAGGCAAAGACGCCCAGCCCCCCGGCAACCATGACCGTAGGCATGATGGCCAGACCATCAAGCCCGTCTGTGAGATTCACAGCATTACTGGTACCGACCACCATCAAATAGCTCAGTAGAATAAACCAGGGTCCGAGGTAGATAACAACATCCTTGAAAACCGGCACGATAAGACTTATCTCTGCAGGAGATTGCGCGGTGATATACAAATATACTGCCGCCCCGCCACCTGCTACCGACTGCCAGAAGAACTTGGGCCCGGAGCCCATGCCACGTGCATTCTTATCGACTATCTTGCGGTAATCATCGATCCAGCCAATGACACCGAAAGCGGCAGTGACCAGTAGCGCCACCCAGACAAAACGGTTGCTGAGGTCTGCCCACAACAGGGTAGAAATTACGATGGCAACCAGAATCAGGGCCCCGCCCATGGTTGGGGTGCCGACCTTGTCGAAATGTGTCGGCGGGCCATCTTCACGCACTACCTGTCCTATCTGATGTGTGCCCAGTTTACGAATCATGGCAGGCCCCAGCATTAAACTGATAAACAATGCTGTCACCACACTCAATACACCGCGCAAGGTCAAATACTGGAAGACATTAAAGGCGCTATAATTTTCTGCCAGCTTTTCAAATAGATATAGCAGCATTATCAGTCCCTAACCCCGCTTTCATCGAGCTGTTCAATGATATGCTCCATCTTCAGTGCCCTTGAGCCCTTGACCAGAATATTAATCGGTCGATCACTGTTCGCTCTCAGCTCCTTTGCCAACGCAATCAGCAGCGCATCGGGCGCACTGAATGACTGGGCCTGCCTGGATGGGGCCTGCCTGGAAAAGGCTTCTGCCGCATATACTGACTGCTCACCCAGGGTGTAGCAGCTATCAACACCCAACTCTGCTGCCAGTTCACCGGCCTGCTTGTGCAATAATGAGGAATCTTCACCCAGCTCTCCCATATCCCCCATCACAAAGATTTTTCTGCCCGGCTGCATCACTAATACCTCCAGGGCAGCCTTTATCGATGCAGGATTTGCGTTATAGGTATCATCAATAATATGCAGACCGTTTATCATCTTCGACTGCAGACGCCCTGCGACACCTCGCCATGTTTCCAGCCCTGCGACAATGTCAGCCAGGCTGATGCCGACAGAACCGGCTGCTGCGGTAGCCGCCAGGGCATTGGCAACATTATGCTGCCCGGGCAGTGCCAGCTGGCAGCTTGCTTCACCCCACGGAGTTTTAAGAAACACCCTGCTATGATCTTTATAAAGATCAAACTCGGCTGTCACATCACTCTCCTGCTGCAGACTGAATCCAGTAATCTGCAAATCCCCTGCCAGCTCGCGCCACAGCGTTGCATAGTCATCATCATCGTTAATAATTGCTGTACCACCAGCTTTAACACCGGAGAAAATCTCAGCCTTTGCCCGTGCCACGCCTTCTATCGACTGCAGCCCCTGCAAATGAGCTGCTGCTGCATTGGTGATCACGGCCACATCAGGACGGGCGATGCGGGTAAGGTAAGACAGCTCACCCGGATTATTCATGCCCATCTCGGCAACGGCGTAGCGATGCTGGTCACGCAACCGCAACAAGGTCAGTGGCAGACCCAGATCATTATTCAGATTGCCAATAGTCGACAGTACCCTGTCTTTTTCACCGTCGCAGGCCTGTATCAATATACTGCTCAACATTTCCTTGACCGTAGTCTTACCATTGCTGCCGGTAACAGCCAGCAGAGGAAGGTCAAAGCCGGCTCGCCAGCTGGCGGCCAGCTGGCCCAGTGCAATACGGGTATCGCCCACAGTGACTGCAGGCAGGCTGTCATTAATCAGGCTAGAAACCATCGCCGCACTGGCACCTTTGTCTCTGGCCACGGAGACATAATCATGGCCATCAAAATTTGGCCCTTTAAGCGCAACAAATAAAGCACCACTGCTGAGTGTCCGGGTGTCAATGCTGACTGAATCAAAAGCAACATCAGGCCCAGTGCAACGACCATTGACTATATGGCTCAACTGCGAAAGCATCATGCCTGCTCCCCCAGCGCATTTGAAAAAATGTCTGCGACCACTTCGCGGTCATTGAACGGAATTTTCAAATCACCAATCTGTTGGGTGACTTCGTGCCCTTTGCCCGCAATTAAAATAATGTCGCCCTGCTCTGCAAGCTGCCATGCCGCATTAATTGCCTGACGACGGTCAGGAATTTCCTGCAGCGTTTCCCGTGAGGAAACCGTCATTCCGGCGATAATGTCAGAACGTATTGCGGCAGGGTCTTCATGCCTTGGGTTGTCATCAGTGATGATGACAGTATCTGCTAACTGTTGTGCAATTTTACCCATCAGCGGACGTTTAGCCTGATCACGATCACCGCCACCGCCAAAAACACAGATCAACCGCCTGCTCTGCAGGTGTTCACGCAGAGCTATCAATGCCTGTTGCAGGGCATCAGGACTATGCGCAAAATCGACCACTACGGTCACCCCCTGCGCACGTAAGCATTCCATCCGCCCGGCCGCTGATTCAGCCACAGACAAGGCCCTCGCAACATCGTCTACCCGGTATCCGGAAGCGAGCAATACAGCCGTACAGGCAAGCAGGTTATAAACATTGAAGCGCCCCATCAGACTGCTGTCCAGTTTTAGCTCTCCCCAGGGCGAGTTTATTTCGAGTTTTATTCCGTCTTCATTCAGTGTGATTTGAGATGCATGCACATCGCCATTGTCGATTCCATAGCTGATGATTTGCTCAGCCTGAACCGGTCCGGCCAGCAGCTTCCTGCCAAACTCATCGTCACAATTGATAACCGCAAGATCCAGATCATTCAGGTAAAAAAGCTTTGCTTTAGCCGCGCCGTATTGCTGCATACTACCGTGGAAATCCAGGTGATCCTGACTCAGGTTGGTAAATACGGCAGTGTTAAATTCCGTACCGCTCACTCGCCCCTGTTGCAGGCCATGCGAGGAAACCTCCATCAGCAATTGATCAGAACCCTGAGCAAGCAGCTCGGACATCTGTCTTTGCAGCGTTACAGCATCCGGCGTGGTGTGCGTAGAGCTGTGCATGTCTCCCCATAAACCGCTGCCGAGCGTTCCGATCACACTGGCTCTGGCGCCAACATGATTCAGGCTCTGGGCGAGCAACATGCTGCAGGTAGTCTTGCCATTGGTGCCGGTTATGCCGGTCACCGTCATGGACTGAGATGGATCACCAAAAAAACGACTGGCTATTATCCCTGCCTGTTGCGTGACATTCGCGATTTTGATCAGTGGAACATCATCACCTGTCCGGGTAGTGACAGGCTCCGGCAAATTTGAATCTGCATCATAAACAACAGCAACAGCGCCCTGTCTGACTGCAGCTTCAATATAATCATTGCCATGCTGGCGAATGCCCGGCAGTGCGATAAACAGGTACCCGGCAGAAATATTTCTGCTGTCTATCGCCAGGCCTGACACGTCAGCATCATCAGCTGCGGGGACTTCTTTGATCCCTGCTAACAGGCTCGACAACTTGATATGCGGTGGATTCAGGTTCATGGCAAGGTTCACCTGTCGCGCTCCCCACCAGCTTCACTGAGACCTGTGGCTATCAGCAATCTGTCTTCAGAAATGTCATCAGGTGCTACATCAAGAAGACGCAGGGCACCCGTCATCACACTGGCGAATACCGGTGCGGCGACAGTACCACCATAATATTTTCCTGCACCCGGTTCGTTGACTACGACCACAATCGCCAGACGAGGGCTGGTTGCAGGAGCCATACCGGCAAAAACAGCATTATAGAGTTTTGAATAACCTTTGCCTTCCGCCTTGCGCGATGTACCCGTCTTGCCCGCCACATGATACATAGGGATACGTGCATTCCTGCCCGTTCCCTCATCACTGACCGCCAGCCTGAGCATGCTGCGAACCTGCTTTGAAGCCGTTGCTGACATTACCTGCTGGCCCACCGGCGCATCACTGCGGCGCAGGATGCTCAGCGGCACGCGTCTGCCGTCATTAGCCAGTGTGGCATAAGCCTGGGTTAGCTGTAGCGGGGTTACTGACAGTCCATACCCGTAACCGATCGTGGCACGTCGGATCTCTCGCCAGCCTGAATGATGCTGGAAAGCACCCTTTGCTTCCCCGGGCAGGCCCGAGCCTGGCTGCTGACCAAACCCCACCCCATTCAGGACAGACCACAGCTCTTTGTTGTTAAGCTGCAGCGCCAGTTTAGCTGCACCCACATTGCTGGATTTCATGACCGCATCTGACACACTGAGGTTTCCATAGTCGTGCGTGTCTCTGATGGTAAACCTTGCCAGCTTCATTGTGCCGCCGTCAGTTTCAAGAATTGTTTGTGGTGTTACATAATTATTTTCCAGTGCGGCCACCACTGTCAGCGGCTTAACCGTTGAGCCCGGTTCAAAGGTGTCGGTCACTGCCCGATTACGGAAACGACTACTGCGCAGCTGTCGGCGGTTATTGGGGTTGTAGCCCGGCTCATTCACCATCGCCAGAATCTCACCGCTCCTGACATCTACCACAACAGCACTTGCGCTAGTGGCTTTATGTTCCACTACTGCCTTTTTAAGCGCTCTATAGGCCAGATATTGAATCCGGCTATCTATGCTCAGCACCAGATCCTCACCATCTGCTGCCCTTTCAATGTTGCTAACATGCTCAATAATATGGCCGGATGCATCACGAATGACCTGATCTTTTCCCGGATGCCCGCGCAAGCTTTCGTTATATGCCAGCTCTATGCCTTCCAGCCCCAGACCATCGACATTGGTAAAGCCAACCAGGTGTCCGGTTACTGCGCCGAGAGGATAATAACGCTTGTATTCACGACGTAGAAAAACACCATCAATATCCAGTGCCATAACGCGCTCTGCTGTATCCGGCAACACCTGCCGGTTCAGGTAAATAAAATGCCGTTTATTGTTGCTCTTTATTTTTGCTTTCAGTTTGCTGTAGCTGATGCCAAGAATTTTCGCCAACGGCTTCCAGCTTTTCGGGTTCGCATACAGCTTGCTCGGATCTGCACTGACTGCATCAACCGGTGTACTTACCGCCAGTGGCTGGCCATTTCTATCCAGTATCATTCCCCGCACGGCAGAGACATCGATTACCCTCAGCGCCTGAGCATTGCCGCGCTGCTTGAGAAATTCCGCATTAAAAAATTGCAGAAAAAGAGCTCTTCCGGCCATCACGGCAAACAACGACCCGATAACAGTTAGCACCATCCAGTGCCTGACCGGGCTGGTCAGCGGCTGCTTTCTCTTTTTGCTCGCAGCTCTCCTCATGGCAGGCGAATCACTGATATCTGTTCATGAGCGGGATAAACCATACCCAGCTTCTGGCGTGCTATTTTCTCAATATACCGGGGTTCCGCATAACGTGCTTCCTGTAGCAGCAGGCGACCCCATTCCACATTGAAATCATCCCGCTGCAATTGCAGGCCCTGCAGCTGTAAATAAAGACTGCGCGTTGTGATCCGCGTATATACCAGAGACAGGGCAAGCACGAGAACCAGCATATATACAAACAAAGTCTGCCTGATCATGCTACCTCCCTGCTCTGGGGCAGCCGTTCAGCCACTCGCATGATGGCACTGCGAGCCCGTGGATTCTGATCAACTTCAGCCGCGCTGGCACGTACAGGCTTGCCCACCAGACGCAGGCGAGGATTACGTTCAGCATCACGTACTGGGATCTCTTTCGGCAGCTCATCACCTCGTGCCTGATTACGCAGGAACCTTTTGACAATGCGGTCTTCCAGTGAATGAAAACTAATGGCCAACAGACGCCCGCCAACACAGAGGGCTTCCAGTGCAATCGGCAATACGACAGCAATCTCTTCCAGCTCCTTATTGATACGAATTCGAATCGCCTGAAAGCTTCGTGTGGCAGGATGCTTATCCTGTGGCCTGGCAGGCACCACTTTCTTTATTAATGCGACCAGTTGGGCAGTCGTTTCCAGCGCCTGATCAGCACGGGCATCAACAATCGCCCAGGCGATGCGATGTGCATGCTTTTCCTCCCCATAGCGACGTAGCACATCTCTGATTTCATGTTGCTCGGCTATAGCCAGCCATTCCGCTGCACTGGGGTGGTCAGCCGGATTCATCCGCATATCAAGCGGGCCATCCTGCATGAAACTAAATCCACGCGAGGCATCATCAAGTTGTGGCGATGAGACACCAAAATCAAACAGGATTCCGCTGAAGCATTCTCCCTGCTGGATAACGTCGGATAGAGACGAGAAATTTGCCTGCCTGACCTGGACACGCGAATCATTGGTAAAACGCTTTGTAACAGCCGCTACAGCCTGAGGGTCACGGTCAAGGGCAAGGATGCGGCCATCAGAGCCAAGTTTTTCGAGTATCGCCGCGACATGACCGCCGCGACCAGCGGTTGCATCCAGATAGTATCCATCTTCGCGGATATTCATTGCCTCTACAACCTCCTCCTGCAGGACGGGGTGATGGGGTTGATCTGCCATCACTCCACCTATAACGAAAGTGATTCGAGCTCGACCAGCATGGGTCCGTCACCCAGGCCGTCTTCCATCCATGCATCGCGCTGTGCCGTCCAGTTTTCCTCATCCCATATTTCGAATTTATTACCCTGGCCGGCCAGTACAATATGTTTTTTCAATTGTGCGAATTCACGCAAAGGTGGCGGCAGCAGCAGGCGGCCGCTGGCATCCAGGTCGACATCAGTCGCCTGACCAATAAAGAATCGCTTAAGTTTCGCAGCACGTTTATCAAATGAAGGCAACGCCGTAACATCGGTCTCAATGCGTTCCCACTCAGGCAATGTATAAAGCCACAGACAGCGATCAGTGATATTGACCGTGACGACCATGTGGCTATCAGCATCCGAGCGCAACTCCTCGCGATAGCGAGTGGGGATGGCTATCCTCCCCTTGCCGTCCAGATTGACCTGATTTACTCCTCTAAACATCATCCACCACTTTGTGTCGCTTCCACCTATTGACGGGGTAATTTATTCCACTTTTACCCACTTTTTGACACTATACGACTCAAAAACAGGAATTGTCAAGCACAGAAGTAATTTCTTTCTTTAAAAACAGTGAATTAGCTTAATTTCCGACAGGAGCTTAACAACTTACTTTAAGTCTGAAATGTAAGCTTCTGAAAAGTATTTGATGAATAGTTTGGGTAGTTCTTTTCTTTTTGGTTTTTTGCGCTGGCGTGCGGCAAATGGTTCTTCCTTAAATTTGGCATGTTCATACTTGTTCTATTTCTTGAATTGATATGAGCTTTTCGCCCTTTATGGACGAGTGACGTTATCTTTGCTTGCTCAAAGAAACACACCAAAAGAATAACAAGGGCACACGCATGCTTGCCCTCCAGGTTCCCTGCGATGCTCGAATGAGCTGGCGGGGTGTGAAACTCGTGGTGTGGTGTAACGGGTAGGTAAAAACCGAAGGTCAAAACCAAAAATTATTCTATGCCTTAATTGTAGGAGCGCCGCTCGGCGCGATTATTGT
>JBLYYR010000009.1:0-7794 GCA_048550195.1 Arenicellales bacterium | reverse complement strand
GGCCTGTCGCCAGATTGGTTATCACGGCGCAGGTACTTTTGAATTTCTCTATGAAAAGGGAGATTTTTTTTTCATTGAGATGAATACGCGTGTTCAGGTTGAGCATCCGGTAACGGAAATGATCACGGGGATTGATATCGTTAAGGCACAGATACTGATAGCAGCAGGTGAACCACTGCCCTTTACGCAGGATGATGTAGAGATAAGGGGGCATGCGATAGAATGCCGCCTCAATGCTGAGGATCCCGAGACATTTATGCCTTCGCCGGGAAGAATTACCCAGTTTCATGCACCCGGCGGGCCAGGCATACGTGTTGATTCGCATGTGTACAACAATTATTTCGTTCCCACACATTATGACTCCATGATTGGCAAACTTATCGCCTATGGATCTGACCGGGAAGAGGCGCTGGCGAGAATGTCCAGTGCCTTGAGTGAAGTCATCATCGACGGGATTAAAACCAATATTCCTTTGCACCGCAGGATCATCTCGGATCATGGCTTCAAAAGTGCCGTGTTCGATATCCACTATCTCGAGAAAAATATAACCAATAGCGCTTGATGTCCTGGCTGAAGATTACGTTTGCGGTAGAGAAAGGTCAGCTGGATTTTGTCACCGAGCGTCTGGAGCTGGCTGAGGCGCAGGCTGTCACTATCGAAGATGACGGCGACCATCCGTTATTTGACCTGCTGGATGGCGAATCACCGGTTTGGGATAATAGCCTGGTAACGGGCTTGTTCAATGCAGAACAGGGGCTGGACACAGTGATAGCGAGGCTCTCAGGGATCTTTGCACCTGGCATTCTACCGGACTACCGTGTAGAAAGCCTGCCGGACCAGGACTGGGAGCGTTGCTGGATGGACCGTTTCCAGCCTATACAGTACGGACCTGATCTGTGGGTTTGCCCGACCTGGTCTGATGTTCCAGAGCCTGATGCAACGAATGTTATGCTGGATCCCGGGCTGGCCTTCGGTAGTGGCACACATGAAACCACGCGCCTGTGCATGCAGTGGCTGGCGAAACAGCAGCTTGAAGATAAAACCGTAATCGATTTTGGATGCGGTTCCGGCATACTGGCAATCGCCGCACTCAGGCTGGGCGCTGTCAGTGCGCTGGGGATAGATATCGACCCCCAGGCCCTGCAGGCGAGCCGTAGTAATGCTGAAATCAATGATGTAAGTGAAAAACTGCAACTTGCATTGCCGGGCCAACAGTCTGCAAACAGTCCAGGTGATATTATTTTTGCCAACATTCTTGCCGGGACATTGATTGAATTAAAGTCGCATTTACTGGAGATGCGGGCCCCGCAGGGAGTGCTGGTGCTTTCAGGTATACTGTGCACACAGGAAGCTTTGGTCGTTGATGCGTTTGCGCCGGGCAATATTCTGCAGACGGAAAAAGATGGTGACTGGCTTATGATGACAGTAAAGGAAAAATCCTCATCTATAAAAGGTACAATGCAATAATGTTCACACAGTGCCCAAAATGCCAGTCAGTGTTTATGGTGTCTGAAAAGGACATCAAGGCTCACGAGGGCCTGGTGCGCTGTGGAAATTGCTATTCAGTTTTCAACTCAAGCTGGAACCTTACTGAAGACCCGCGCAATGATTTTATAGAAGAGCCTGCTAGCGCCAGTACAAAAGACCTGCAAGGCAGTGGGAGTTCAGGGTTTACATTCAGTATTGTCGACAAAGCAGTGGGTCCCGCATCAGCTACCGGAGAGCAGCCGGAAGCAGCCGATCTAGTCAAGGCGGAAACAACAGTGCATGAGGAAGGTTTGGTGGCGGGCGTTGACGATGAGCTGACACCTGCTGCTGACCTGGAGCCTTTTCCTGAGCCAGAAATAGATGATTTCCATGCACCCTCTTCAGCACCTGCAGAAAATAACAGCGAGGAGAATTTGTTATATTTTGACTCGGATGACGAGGATGACATAGCTGACGATGAAGAAGCGGAGAGGGAAATTACTCCAATAGAGGACCTGACTATCCTGCAGACACCTTCGTTCACCAGTGAAATTTCTACACTTGATCAGGATAACCCGGTACTGGTGTCTGAGCTTGATGATAAACCTGCATCGGACTCATTAACTGCAGAGAGCATGTGGCCAGGCAGTGAAACCAAATTTGAAAGTGATGATGAGTTTGACCTGCAGCCTGCAGGTGAGGGTGAAGCTCGATCAGAAGTCAGCGAGGCTGATATCGAAACAAGTCTTCCGGTATTACCTGATGATGAAACAAAAACGGATTCCCCGATAATTGTAGAGCCACTGGCAGAACTGCCTGAAGATGACATGGTTGCAGATGCAGCTGTTGCCAGCGACCTGCCGTTGAGTGCGACTGTTGCAGATGAGCTGGACGAGGAGAGCTTGCTTGATGGTTCGCCAATGAAGGATGAAGCTTTGCAGGCGGACGAGGAAGACTCCTGGTTGACTGCCATTGTGGCAGAGGCCGTGAATAGTGAGAGCATGCCACCGCTTGAAAACAGTGAAGAGGAAACCACCCCTGAGCTGTTTGAAGAACCGCTTGAAAGCTCTGCTGCTGATGACACCTTTTCTGCTGCAGGGGATGTGGAAGATGCCGATGAGTTTTTTTCTATCGATTCATTGCCAAAAACAGATGATGAGGCATTCCCCCTGAGTAATGAAGTCGAAGATCATGATGAATCGGTCTTTATTACATCGGAAGAGGAGGAGGTCGACGAGGCATATGTCCCGATTACGCTAAAAGAAGGAGAGCAGGACGAGCTATTTCATGGCCTGGACGAATTTCCCGAGCCAGGTGAGCTGTCGGCACTGAATTACGAAGACACGATGGAAATAAATTCCATGCTGGAAGAGGCTAATATCAGCAAGGAACAGATTGAGTCTGCTTTATCGGCAGCAGAGGTCGGAGAAGATGAAGAACATGCTAACGGGGATATAGAGGAAATTTTTCTCAGTTCCGATGCTGATAATGATTTGACTGAAGCATTATTTCCTTCTGATGAGAAAGGCGGGAGTGATCTACCGGTTGATAAAAGCCGAAAAGAAGGCAGGACTAAATCTGTTGTTAGCTACATAAAGCACCTGATGCCACTGGGATTGTGGAAGAAGACGGCCTGGAAGGAGCCGGTAATGGACGATGATCAAACCCAGTTGATCAAGAGTCTAAATCGTGGCAGAAATCAACCAGAGTTGCCTTTATGGGTAGGTAAATACTCACTTCTAGCAATCATCAGTGTACTGGTTATTACTCTGCTTGGTCAGCTTGGGTATTTTTACATGGATAAGCTGGTGCGAATTACACCACTTAGGCCTTTACTGGAGGCCGGTTGTAGAATTTCGGGCTGCACGGTTCCTGAAGTCCAGAATATCGGTGAAATTGACCAGTTATCAAGCAGGTTAACACCACTGGCCGGGCGTGATGGTGGCTTCAAAGTATCCAGTATTCTGGTTAATCGTGATATAAGGTCACAATCTTTTCCTGCGCTCGAACTGACTCTGACTGATCGAGCGGGAAACATGATTAGTCGTCGCGTTGTTACGCGGGACAAGTATCTGGCAATAGGGAAGCCTGCTGTGATGATGCCCAATGAAGCGGCAGATATAAATATACGTTTCCGTACGCCTTCAATAAGAGTGGACGGCTTTGAGTTGCGTCCCGTCAGTCAACGCTGGCTGGAAAGATAAATACCTGGAAAATTCTGGCAAGGCGCAGCTCCCACCACAAAACGAATAGCTCCACGGCCTGCAATATTTGCGGGAAGCGAAACCCTCACCAGAATGCCTGCTTTTCAGCCGTGGCTGAGAATCCTTCAGATTTCAATCAACTTTGTCCAGATTCAATAAGCACTTTCCCATTTTACTAATTGTCCTTTTACAGGCCCTCTGTATAAGGGTATTATCTATCAATTCTAAAAGGCGAATTTTTACAACTATCCCTTGCTACTGATGCACAGACATCAGGGTGGCGGATACCACAAACTATTTTCAACATGCAAATCGGCCCGCATACATTGCCGAATCAGCTTATTCTTGCCCCGATGGCAGGAATTTCTGATCGACCATTCCGCAAGCTTTGCCGCTCATTGGGCGCAGGCATGGCTGTATCTGAAATGATCAGTGCCAATGCCATGGTGTGGGAAAATAAAAAAACCCGTCAACGTATCAACCATGAGGGTGAGCCTGGCCCGGTGGTGGTACAAATTGCAGGGGCAGATCCTGACATACTGGCGCTGGCGGCGCAGGAAAATGTCCGCTTTGGTGCAGACATTATCGATATCAATATGGGGTGTCCGGCAAAGAAGGTTTGCAATAAACAGGCAGGTTCCGCGTTGCTTGCCAATGAAGGCCTTGTATCCCGAATTCTTGATAAAGTGGTGAATAGTGTTGAAGTGCCTGTGACACTGAAAATACGCACTGGCTCTGACCCCGACAGCAGAAACGCCTGCCGGATTGCCGAGATTGCAGAGCAGTCCGGTGTACAGTCACTGGCGGTCCATGGGCGTACACGGCAATGTGCTTTTCGTGGCGAAGCGGAATATGAAACAATTCGTCTGGTTAAGCAGCAGGTAAACATTCCTGTCATTGCGAATGGTGACATCAGCAGTCCGGAAAAAGCGCTAGAAGTGCTGACATTTACTGGCGCTGATGGCTTGATGATTGGCCGGCCTGCACGGGGAAACCCCTGGATATTTAGCCAGATTAATCGTTATCTTGAAACGGGCAGCAAGTTGCCACCGCCAGATATTTCAGAAGTGAGAAACGTGCTGTTGACCCATCTGCAGGAACTTTATGAATTTTATGGTGAATATACTGGTGTACGGACTGCGCGAAAGCATATTGCCTGGTACAGCAAGGGCTTTTTCAGCAGCAATGAATTCAGAAGAGAGATTATGCAGGTGGAATCATCAGCCGAGCAGCTGGCCACGGTGGATGCATTTTTAACAATTGCTGACCGACGAGATGCAGCGGCATGAGTAAGAAAAAAAGTCGTCCTTTGGCAGCCTGTGTCAGTAATTCGCTTAAGCTATATCTGAAGGACCTTAATGGCGAGACTCCTGCAGATCTTTATAATCTGGTAATTTCGCAGGTTGAAAAACCCCTGTTGGAAATTATCATGCAACGTGCAGAGAATAATCAGTGCCGGGCTGCTCAGATGCTGGGCATTAATCGTAATACCTTGCGCAAGAAACTGCGTGATCACGGGCTAAATTAGAAACACTACGCTAGCCCCTGCTACCGCTGACAAACCACAATAATCGACCAACTATTTTATTTAACAGGATTACACCATGTCAGAGGAAAACCGAATTGTAATTAAGCGTGTACTGATCAGCGTATCAGATAAATCAGGCATTGTTGAATTTGCCGGTGCGCTTGCTGCGCAGGGTGTTGAGATTCTTTCAACTGGCGGTACGGCTAATCTGCTAATGGAAAATGGTATAGATGTTATTGAAGTATCGTCTTATACAGGATTTCCTGAGATGATGGACGGGCGTGTAAAAACTTTACACCCGAAGATACATGGAGGTCTGCTGGGGCGTCGCGGCATTGATGAAGATGTCATGCAGGAACACGACATACAGGCTATTGATTTGCTGGTAGTCAATCTTTACCCATTCGAAAAGACTGTTGCCAATCCGGGTACTGATCTTGAAACTGCCATTGAAAATGTCGATATCGGTGGCCCGGCTATGCTACGTGCCGCATCCAAGAATTATAAAGCGGTCACGGTATTGACTGACAGTATGGATTATCAGCGCATACTCGATGAAATAGCCGAGAATGAAGCCGGTGTGTCTGAAGCCACACGCTATGACCTGGCGATCAAAACCTTCGAGCATACCGCACGCTATGACGGCGCGATTGCCAACTACTTTGGCGGTCTGCCAGCAAACGGTGAAAAAGAAGAATTTCCTCGCACCTACAGCTTACAGGTGAAGAAGGTACAGGAAATGCGCTATGGTGAGAATCCACATCAGCGTGCCGCTTTTTATGTTGAAAAGGGGTATTCTGAAGCCAGTGTTGCAACGTCAAAGCAGTACCAGGGCAAGCAGCTTTCCTACAATAACATGGCCGATACCGATGCCGCACTGGAGTGCGTCAAGTCATTCAACGATGGCCCTGCCTGCGTCATCGTCAAGCATGCAAACCCGTGCGGTGTCGCGGAAGCTGACAGCCTTATCGCAGCTTATGACCATGCTTACAGTACTGATCCAACCTCGGCTTTTGGCGGCATCATCGCTTTCAACCAGACACTGGATGCACACACAGCAAAGGCTATTATTGATCGCCAGTTCGTTGAGGTTATAATTGCGCCCGAGATCGATGAAGAGGCGCAAGAAGTTCTGTCGGCAAAGAAAAATGTGCGTGTGCTGGCCTGTGGCCAGTGGTCAGATCAACCGATTGCAGGGCTGGACTTCAAGCGTGTGAGTGGAGGTTTGCTGGTGCAGGATCGTGACCTGGGCACGATCACTGCTGAGGATTTGAAAATTGCTACTCAGCGTAAACCCGATGCGCGTGAGATAGAAGATCTGCTATTTACCTGGAAGGTCGCCAAATATGTTAAATCAAATGCCATAGTTTATGGGCGTGACCGTATGACAATAGGTGTCGGCGCCGGGCAAATGTCTCGTATCTACAGCGCCAGAATTGCAGCAATAAAAGCCGCCGATGCCGGGCTTAATGTGGAAGGTTCGGTGCTCGCCTCGGATGCCTTTTTCCCGTTCAGAGACGGCCTTGATGCAGCGGCAGACGCGGGTGTAACGGCAGTTATACAGCCGGGCGGTTCTATGCGTGACGATGAGGTGATTGCAGCGGCAGATGAGCACAGTATTGCAATGGTATTCACCGGTATGAGGCATTTCAGGCACTAGTGTGGCTAAAAAACGCCGACGTACATCTAAGCAATCACCCACTACCGGCAGGAAGTGGTTTAAAAGAATACTGAAACTGCTGGCCGTTATTTTTTTTGGCCTTGTGCTGGCAGATGTATATTGGCTATCAAGCATCTGGCCTGATTGGGATGAACTGGCAGCGGGAGCGGTGCCGGAATCCAGTCTGATTCGTCAATACCGGCAGCAAGCCAACATCGATTCACAACTGCCCGAAGTGCGCTGGAATCCCGTTGAGCTAAAAAATATTCCCTATATCCTGCGGCGGGCAGTCATCATTGCAGAAGATGGTCGTTTTTATCAGCATGCTGGTGTCGATTTAAAAGCCATCAGAAATGCCTGGGACTACAACATCAGCCACATGAAGGTACGCTATGGTGCCAGCACCATCTCCCAGCAAACAGTAAAAAACCTTTTTCTCAGTAATGAGCGTAACTTACTGCGTAAATGGCATGAGCTTATCCTGACCTGGCAGATGGAGAAGCGGCTTTCCAAGGATAGAATACTGGAACTGTATCTGAATATTGCCCAGTTCGGGCCGGGGATATTTGGCGTGCAGGCGGCCTCCTATTATTACTGGGGTCGCCCAGTATGGGTGATGAATAAAAGACAGGCAGCGGAGCTTGCGGCCAGCCTTCCTTCACCAACGTATAATAATCCCGGGCGTTATTCCCCGGCTTTTGCGGCCAGGGCCGAGTCGGTTTACCGGAGAATGTCGGAGTAGTTTTTTTGTGCTGGCGCACGGCTGGGTTTCTTCCCTCGCATGGTGAGTTCTTTTTTATTCCATTTCTAGGTTTAATCCGTGTTTTTCGTCCTTTATGGACGAGTTCATTTCTTTTGTACGGACAAAAGAAACAGAACCAAAGAAAAACCGCCCCGTTGTGTTGGCCTTCGGCTGCTCTGCGCGCTTCAGTCTG
>JBLYYR010000008.1:0-15114 GCA_048550195.1 Arenicellales bacterium | reverse complement strand
GGCATCGAGTCAGTATCCTCTGCTGGTGTTGCTGAGATCATGGTAAATATCAAGTACGAATTTTCTCGATCAAAAGCTGATCTTCAATTGATCTGGAGCAAATTACGAAACAAGGTTAAGGACGCTGAACGGTCCCTGCCTCCGGGTGCCGAAGTTCCCATTGTCTACGACGATTTTGGCGATGTTTACGGGCTTTACTACTTCATTACAGGTGATGGCTATACACCAGCCGAGCTGCATCGATACGCAAAAGAGATACAGAGCGAACTGCTGGTGGTAGATGGCGTCGCAAAGGTATCGATTGATGGTGCATTATCCGAGGCAATTTTTGTCGAGATTTCCCGTGAAAACGCATCGGCACTCGGGGTGTCAATTTCCAACATTTACGATATTTTGGCGCAGCAAAATGCTTCGGTCTCGGCAGGAGAGATAATCGTTGGTGATCAGCGCTTGGTAATCGACCCGACGGGAGCGATTGATTCGGTTGAAGCGATAGAGAATCTGCTGGTTTCAACAGATTCGGACGGGCGCGTAATATATCTGAGTGATATCGCACGGGTGTGGCGTGGCTACCAAACGCCACCACGTAAACTTTTCCGCTACAACGGTGAACCTGCGATTGCGCTGGGTGTGTCAGGTGTACTCGGTGGAAATATCGTTAAGATTGGTCAGGCTGTGGATGCGAAAATCTCTGAATCTGAAAGCCGAAGACCGATTGGCATTGAGTTACACGAGTTCTATCATCAGGGCACGATCGTCGATACCTCAGTGCAAAATTTCGTCGTCAACGTGGCTGCAGCATTGGTGATTGTCATTGTGACGCTGCTGATCTTCATGGGCCTAAAGTCAGCAACTGTCATTGGTGCGATCCTGTTGCTAACGATACTAGCAACGCTTGCAACAATGAGCTTCAGCGGCATACCAATGCATCGTATATCTTTGGGCGCTCTGATCATTGCCCTCGGAATGATGGTCGATAACGCTATAGTTGTGACCGAAGGGATTCTGGTTGGTGTGCAGCGCGGCACAAAAAAAATCGAGATTGCCAAGTCAATCGTTGATCAAACCAAATGGCCATTGCTGGGTGGCACGCTTGTCGGCATCATCGCATTCGCGCCAATCGGGTTTGCGCCTGGGAGTACGGCAGAGTATACGGGGCATCTCTTCTGGGTGATTCTGATTTCACTCAGTTTCAGCTGGCTATTCGCAGTGACGCTGACACCGCTCTTCTGCTTCTGGCTGTTCAAAGAACAAGCATCGACAGACTCTAATCAAGGCCAACCGGATAACGTGTTCATCCGTGCCTATAAGCGTTTGCTTTCACATGCATTGAGGATGCGGACTGCAGTGGTGGCAGTCGTTGTTGTGATTTTCCTTGCGTCAGTATGGGGGTTTCAATTCGTTAAAGCCGGATTCTTCCCTGCATCATCCACACCACAAATTGTCGTTGACTACTGGTTACCGCAAGGGACTGACATCACTAGAACAGAACAGGATATTACTAAGATCGGGGGATTTGTCGAAGGGCTGGATGGCGTCAACACAGTACAAACCTCCGTCGGTGGCGGTGGTATCCGTTACATGCTCGTCTATCCACCGGAGTCAGCTAATTCTTCATACGCTCAGCTATTGGTTCGGGTCGACGACTATAATCTGATCGATGTACTGATGCCTCAGATACAGGCCTACGTCGATGAGAATTACACCAACGCGCAAGTCAAAGTCTGGCGTTTTCTACTGGGCCCAGGCGGTGGCTCGAAGATCGAAGCGGCATTCAAAGGTCCTGATCCTGCAGTGTTGCGTGGACTGGCGGATCAAGCAAAGCGTGTGATGGTCGATGACGGTGGATCACTGTCGATAAAGGACGACTGGCGGCAACCGGTGAGTGTGATAGAACCGATCTATTCACCGTCTAAAGGTCGTCGCGCAGGTGTATCTCGAGAGGACCTCGCTACGGCCCTACAAACGGTTTATTCGGGCAAGACCGTTGGTGTCTATCGCGAGAGCGATGACCTATTACCCATCATTTCCCGTGCCCCGGAAAGCGAGCGGCAAGACGTAGCCGATATGCGTAATGTGCAGGTTCTGAGCTCAGCGACTGGCATGACCGTGCCGATTGGTCAGGTAACCAATGGCTTCAGGACAATCTGGCGCGATGGGCAGATCAGGAAAGAAGATCGTGTCTGGACGATCAAGGCTCAAAGTGATCCTTATCCCAATGAATTGGCTTCCGAGTTGCTGAGTCGTATACGGCCTGCGATTGAGTCAATTGAATTACCTGACGGCTACACATTAGAGTGGGAAGGCGAATATGGAGACTCGAAAGAATCCAATGAGAACCTGGCGGCGACACTACCGATGGGATTCATCGCGATGGTACTAACGGTCTTCATATTATTCGGAACCGTTCGCCAGCCTATCGTAATTTGGCTGGTTGTACCGCTCGCATTGATTGGTGTTGTCGTCGGGCTGTTGGTCACCGGGTTCCCATTGGAGTTCATGGGTATACTCGGGTTGCTGTCACTCTCCGGTCTTCTCATCAAGAACGGAATAGTTCTGGTCGACCAGACAGACTACGAGATACAAAAAGGGACTCCCCGATTCGACGCCGTTGTAGACGCGGCCGCAAGCCGAGCAAGACCCGTAATTATGGGTGCGCTGACTACAGTCTTGGGCGTCATCCCTCTCTTTTTCGATGCGTTCTTCCAGTCTATGGCCGTAGTATTGGTGTTCGGTCTGTCATTCGCTACAGTGCTCACGCTGGTTGTTGTTCCAGTTCTATACTCAATGTTCTTCAAAATTGGAGCCAAGGAGGTTCGCAATGCAAGTGCCTAGATTGATTCCGACAAGCGTTCTTCTTGCTGCGGTTCTTACTGGCTGTGCTGTAGCGCCGACGGAAGAGCAGGTTGAACAAGACGTTGATCAGGCTGCAAAGAGTCAAACACCAACTGTCCCCGTGCAGTGGGGAAAAGCGGCTGACTCTGGTATCGTTCAGGCGGGCTGGATCGAATCGTTCGACGACACGATGCTTACGGCCTTGGTGGTTGAGGCGCAGAAAAATAACCGCGATCTGGCGGCTGCTGCGGCAAACGTCGATCGTGCCTGGTCGTTTGCACGGCAGGCAGGTGCCGCCCTTGTGCCGGAAGTGAGTCTCGCTGCGACAGGGGCACAAACAGGTGTGGTTGAAACTTCACGGCCTGCCACAACGAACCTGAACCTCGGGTTACAGATCTCCTGGGAGGCTGATGTTTGGGGTCGTCTAAGGTCCGGGCAACGTGCGGCCGCTGCGAGTGCGGAAGCAGCAGCTGCAGATTTTCGTTCAGCCCAGCAATCGCTTTCTGCTGCGACCGCGAAGGCTTACTTTACCGCCATCGAAGCGAACATCCAGGTTGGAATCACACGTGAGACCAAGCAAATCCTTGATGAGACGTTACGGATTGTGAACGTCAAGTACAAGAACGGTATGGCTTCGGCCCAGGACGTTTCTCTTTCACGATCCGACCTTGCGAAGGCTCGTGAGCGCCTAACATCGGTTCAAGGCTCATATCGCGATGCAATAAGAGCTCTCGAGGTGCTACTTGGGCGCTATCCGGGGGCAGACCTGAAGGTTCGCGAGGCTCTGCCTGATGTGCCACCACCGCCCCCGGCAGGTTTACCTTCAGAACTGCTCGAACGTCGGCCGGATATTGTCGCTGCAGACCGTCGCGTAGCGGCTGCATTTAATGCCACGGAACAAGCCCGTGCAGCACGGTTACCAACGCTAGGCCTGACCGGTTCGTTAGGCGGTGCATCCAGTTCATTGTCCGATCTGTTGAATCCTGCCAATGTTGCTTGGACTCAAGGTGTTAACTTGCTTGCACCGTTATACGATGGCGGTAGACGGATTGAATCCGTCAATATTGCGACGGCCGAACAGGAGCAGGCATTAGCAGCTTACGGTCAGGCGGCACTCAATGCATTCAGTGAGCTTGAAACGAATCTGGACCAGGGTGCCGTTTTACAGCGACGCATTGTTGATCTAAAAGTTGCAGCAACGGAAGCTGAGAAAGCATTTAGGGTCGCCAAGCTTCGATATGATGAAGGAGAAGAGGATTTGCTGAGCGTCCTGACTATTCAACAGCGCGTCACTGGCGCGAAGAGTTCGCTTTCAAGCGCCGAACGGCTGCTTCTCGAGCAACGAGTCAATCTGAATCTGGCACTTGGCGGCAGCTGGGAGAACTAAGTGTGGCCGAGAACATAATTGACAGCATTCTCTCCAACAGGTTCGTAAACTTTGGAAAGGTCACCTTTTTTCTAGTCGTAAACAACACATATATGTTCTTCGTTCATCACACAACCTTTAAGTTTCTCCAGCAGAGAATGGCTGATAAAAGAAGATTTGTTCCGTTGCATCTCATATTCGTGGTTCTATTGCTCTCTGCTATAGTTAGTAGCTGTACCGTAGTGCCATTAAAATCCCCAAAAACTCATAGCACAGCAATAACGACTACTGCGGATACATACTTTGGTCGCGCCGCAGACGGCTGGTCACAACTCCACGATGGGCAATCCGGTTTCTTCCCAATAGTGCAGGGGATGGACGCTCTAGGTGCCAGGCTCAATATGATTGAGAAGGCCGAGAATACTATCGATTTGCAGTATTTTCTGATGAAGGATGATATTGCCGGCCTGGTTCTCGCAAATGCCCTGGTCGGTGCCGCTGATCGCGGGGTTCGTATCCGGTTTCTGCTCGATGACGTATTCACGTCAGCCTCGGATCGAACGCTTCTGCTTATGAGTCAGCACCCGAACATCGAAGTTCGATTATTCAATCCGATTTCTCGACGCGGTCTGTATCAGCTTAACTTCGTTGGAAGCTTCAAGAAGGCCAATCGTCGGATGCATAACAAGTCTTTCACGGTAGATAATGCCATCAGTATTGTTGGAGGGCGTAATATCGCCGACGAGTACTTCCAACTTAGAGAAGATGCTGTATTCGCTGACTTCGATGTGCTCGCACTTGGTGACATTGCGAAGGCGGTTTCCAACTCATTCGACAGTTACTGGAATCACGACTTGGCAATACCCATTGAACAGCTTCTGGATATCGATACCTCCGAGAGCCTCGAGGCGGAACGTTCAAAATTATCCAACAAAGCAAAACTGACGTATGCACGCGTCTACAGTGAATCGATGTCTAGTGAACTCTTGCAAAATCTGATTTCCGGTAAACAGTCTCTTTATGTGGCTGAAGGCATTGTGATTGCTGATGACCCTGACAAACTTCAAAATCCAGTTAGTACTGACCACATGGGTCTAGCAACCGATGTCGACAAATTGCTACGGCAGGCAGAGAGGGAGTTGATCTTCATATCACCATACTATGTACCTGGTGACGACGGCGTACAATATGCCCGCGAACTACTCGAGAAAGATGTACGGGTTGTCGTTGTGACAAATTCGTTGGCATCAAATAACCATGTCGCCGTGCATTCGGGGTACGCCAGGTATCGCAAGGATGTGCTCAAGGCTGGTGTCGAGTTATATGAGATCCGGGCCAATGCAGGCAAGGAGGTGCAAGACGGCTACGGACCCGATGTTCTGACATTGCATACGAAACTTATACTCATTGATCGCCGGTACCTCTTTGTTGGCTCCTTGAACCTTGACCCCCGCTCGCTTGAAATCAACGCAGAAATGGGCTTGCTGATCGATTCGGAGGAGCTGGTTGGAGCAATGGCCGCCGGTATCGAGAAGGATATTCCCTCGGCCTCCTACAGGTTAGTACTCGATGACAAGCACCGTATTGTGTGGCACGGAAACCTCAATGGGGAATCGGTTTCTCTGACAACCGAACCACTCGCAAATCGATGGTTGCGATTCAAGGCGTGGCTTTTGAAGATTGCGCCGGAAAGTCAGCTTTAGATTTGACCATGCATCATAGTTGCGGAATAACAGCCTGTAACGCAATAGTGTTCTCAGGCGAAGTTGTTGATCTATGAGTTGAAGTTACAACCCAAAGCATAGGAAATCGTCAGCCAGCTTACCTATGTTGTTGGCCGGAAGCGGCGGTTCAAGTTTTCCACGAAAATGTCCGCTTAAGAGAAATCTAAGCGGCATTGCTATATCTTCGTCTTTGTCCGCCATGTCTCGAAAGCTGCCGTCATGGCTACTTTTTCAAACCAAACGAACAAGGACTGCTTTGTGCCGATAGTACGCATTGACTACATTTCTGTAAATGCCCGCTTCGGAGCATTTTTCTGTCATACAAGAAACCCACTCGTGTAGATCGATAGCATCAAAAAGACATACAGCTTGGCGTGCTCTTCGTCTGCAGCAAGCGCAACAAACAATGAACTGCCACAGGAGGCTGCAGATATGCCCACCGCGTCACTACACAGCGAAGCACGGTAGTGACGCGGCCGCAAACAGTTGTCAAGCACACTAAATACTTGCAATTTTTATCTGCAAGCACGGATGCCGCAGGGATTATGCTGTAAACCCTGCAGTAAGTTGATAGGTTTCAAGCTTGATTAGCAGATAGCACTCGCCGACACTGGTTGCACGAAAAGTTTTATCCGTCGCCACTACGGAAAAGTGGCAACAAGGTACCTCAGGGGCGTGTAACAGGTACATCGGCGAAAGCTGCGTCCCATCTTCCAAATCAGGGCAACCAGTAAGGTCTGTCCCTACTCGCAGGTAATTGCCTGCTTTTTCAAAGACGAGCTTCCGCGCCCGACGATTGCCTATGGCTATTGTCTTGCCGAGCTCATTTTCCATTCAATGCGGAATCAACCCGCTTCTTTTAAGGAGGTGTTAATACACTAAAGAACCGCCCGTGCTCGGGCTAGTTGGATCACGTGGGGCCATTTCTCAACCGAGGAAACACCACGTTGCCTTTGACCAGGCTTTTTCAGGTTGTATGGGCGTTGTGTCCCATGACCGTTTCGTGCAAACGAACCTTAACAGCTACGGCTGGCAGGTTGGTCAGAAACACTAACCAGATAGAGAGAACATATTATGAGAAACCTGAACTACCAACTGAAAAAAATCTGTCAGCAATGCCGGGAAGGCAGCTATGCCACTCAGGTCAAACGCGAACGAATGCTGACCCTGATCGCTAATCAGCTTCATGAACTGGGCTACCGGAGTATGGTAGCCCGATCGCTGAAGCCTAAACATGTTGATGCCCTGGTCAAACACTGGTTTGCTCAGGGCCTGTCAATCGGGACGATCAAGAACCGCATGTCCGTTATTCGCTGGTGGTCGCATAAAGTCGACAAGCAGAATGTAGTGGCCCGGTCCAATGAGCACTATGGCATTCCCGACCGACACTTCATCACCAATGAATCCAAAGCAAAGACCGTGACCAGCTCAGATCTGGAAAAAGTCCGCGATGAACACGTTCGCATGAGCCTCGAGCTTCAGCAGGCATTTGGTCTTCGCCGTGAAGAAGCAATTAAATTCCAGCCATGTTTTGCCGACCAGGGCGATCATATCGTACTCAAACCAAGCTGGACGAAAGGCGGCAAGGGACGGATCATTCCAGTACGTAATAAGGAACAGCGTGACGTACTCAATCGGGCTCGGCGACTCGCAGGCTTCGGCTCCCTTATCCCAAGCAATCGCAACTACGTGCATCAACTTCGCACCTACGAAGGTAACACCCTGCGTGCAGGGCTCTCCCGGATGCACGGTTTACGTCATACTTATGCCCAGAATCGCTATGAGGAACTGACTGGCTGGCGATGTCCGGCAGTGGTTGGGCCGGAAGCCAAAGCACTGACAGCGGAACAAAGGAATACTGATCGACAGGCACGGCTCACCATCAGTCAGGAGCTAGGCCATAATCGTGAACAGATCACAGCTGCCTATTTGGGGAGGTAGAAATCCAGAAATGACCCATTTCCCATCTGAAATGAATATTTATCAGTAAACTGAGGCACCCTCAAATTTTGAGGGTGCAAACACAAAGTGATGCCACTGGCATCACCTTAGGTTAAATCAGGTAAGATTAGGTTATTACAGGTTAGCTCCCCCCCCACAAACAGTGGAAACCCTACTGGATCTTCACTCTAAGAAAATTTATGCATATGAAATGAGTATTCATACTAAATACTGGTGTCTTTAGATTCTAAAAGAGAGAAATCTAGTGATGTCAGTGACATCACCCCACGGTAAAATCACAAAATTCATCATGGAAATCTGAACAAACCTTGGGAATTAGGAAAACTTTTCCGGAAAACAGGGCAATCCGTATATTCTGGTATAAAGACTAAATATATTCTCAATCAGAAAAAACAGTAGTCATCCATTCATTCGAGTAACAGGCAGAGAGGAATGTCCAAATACAAGCAGATAAAATCAGTTGCCCATAATTTTGCCCATTCCTTCACTAGCATGATGAACTGGGAAGAGCGTATTTATGTGATGGACAGACTTATCTCAGTAATGAGCAAAAACGGTATTAACGAAATAACGCTTGATATTATTCATGCCCGCCTTGATCCCGAAATAACAAATACGGAAGAAATAATTGTTTCGGTATATCACTACTGTAAAACATTCTTTCCGAGATTATTAGAATCTCATGGGCTGTCTTCGGATTACATCAAAAGTGCTAAAATGACGTTGCGGTTTAACTTCACAGATATAAAGCCTCAAGAAGGAGACAGCAATACTATGTTTGTTCCATACAAATGCCAAACCGCCATTACTGATGATAAAAACCGAATCCATGTAGGAGAAGTGAATGATCATGAGGCAACTCATTCAAAGTACATATACGCAGGATAAGTCAGCACACTTTTTCCCATTCACTTTACTCAAAATACTGGATTAAATAAAAATGGGCCAAGGAATAATAACAAAGTGCACCACATGCCATGATGAGAAAGAATACCTCCTTGGCGTTGGCATGATGTATTCATCACTCAAAAATGTTACTGGCGGTATTCACTGGATCAATCGAAGAAAAATTGATGAATTCTCTCAAAATGGAACAGTCATTAGTGAACAGTTCGAACATCGACTGTATTTCTGTGAAAAATGCCTGACGCCTCATTCTCGATTCTGGATCAGACTTGAAAGAGAAGGCGGGGAGGTTTTTGAAACAGTATTCAAGTGTCCGAAATGCAGGTCAAGAATGATACAGGGAGATCTGGACTTCACAAAATATGTCTGTAGTCTTTGTGGTATGAAAACTCTTTCAGCTATTGGTAAGATGATGTGGGATTAGGTCAATATAAAAATTTATTTACAGGCCCCCTCAATTCTTGAATGAACTAGGATCGGCCTCAAGATTTTGAAATCTTTCAATTTATATTATCGGTATATATAATTGCGACTTAACATTGATAATAACCACTTTAGTACAAATCACTAATTGCCTTGTAAAATGTTTCAGTCATTCGCTAATACTCTTGAAATACTTATAACACAATTTACGTGGAGTAGATTTTTTGTGTTTCTGTTTATTGTTATATCTTTGTCTCTAACTATAGGAGCCTTCGAGTACTATACTGGTTACTTCAAAATCAAAAGACTTCAGAGTGAAATAGTACTAGTAAAATCAGCAAATGATCTTGTTACATCACCGTCATCAGATAAAGAGATTGCAAAAGCGGAAGAACGCTTAAAGAAGAAAATTGTTAGGCTAGTGAATCAAGGCTCCTTAGCTTCACCTTTAAGCCCAGAAGTCGTACGATTTTTTGCAGCATTTTTACCGTGGCTATTATTTTCTCTCATGTTTTTATCAGGACTACCGGCGGGTGATAAATCTAGTGTTTCCGGATTGCTTGGTGCAATATTGTTTGGTGTTGTTTTTAGTTCAGCCGGACTGCTCTTACCATCTACTTGGCCTCCAATCATTTTATATATTGGCTATCCTGTGGCTCATTTTGTTATTATTATTGGGTCAGTATTGGTGTGGGGAAAACTAAAAGGAAAGAAAAAAAGCTAGAAATATGAGCCCCCCACATTAACTTAACAAATCCTAGTGATTATAAATTATTTAATAGATTTCGATAGTGAAGAAAACCTCGAGAGCCAAACTTATGAACTAAATCAATTGCTTTTTCTTTCACTTGTACATCATCTACTGCTAATGCTTGACTTAATATATCCTGTGCTGAATCGTCCCATGAAAAGTATATACCTTGAATAATTAATTTATCTAACATCATCTCTATGCAGTCGAGTACTTTTAATGGATCTATTTCAAAATAGTTAATTAGTTTTCTAGCTGCAAAGTCCATCGCATCAAGTTTGTCCTGAACCTGTAATAACTTGTGAAATTTATTTAAAGACCACTGCCTATCAATAATATCGGCATCGATCCACCAGCAAAATCCTACAAGCTCTTCGTATTCATTTTTATCTTCAGCCTGACTTTCGCGCCATTCATACAACTCCTTGAGTCTTTCCTCAATGTTTGTTTCTATTTCGCCTGATTCATTATTTCCTAAGCTTCGCCCTATGAACTCAATAGCATATTTTCGTAGTTTAAGTGGTGCGTGTTGATAGAAAACCTGTACAACTTCATCATCAAGCTCTAATTTCGAACGCCAATAGAAAGTAATTATATGTGCTGCTAGATTTTCTAACGGTCGTTCTCGCTCATCGCTCTCATCGAATTCTGAAAGTTTTCTGGCGTAGATCACATATATATCCGAAACAACTTTTAAAGCATCATCATAAGGCTGACAGAAGGTTATATAAGCATCCCATGCCGCATCACCCAAGCCCATCTTATCATCAGAAAATATGCGATATTTAGCTTCATTTGCCCAATTTGTATCCAGCAGATTCAACCAGGGGAAGAATTGACCATAAACAGACCTGATTGCCAAAGATGGGTCATTCTCAGGATCAAGATGATCATCTAATATCTCCCTCATTTCAGGGATATCTTCAAAACATATTTTTTTATCCAGTGAATTACGCGCTACCCATAACCCATATTCAATCAGTGCATGCATAGCCTCACCACGAACAGTATTAATAGACATTGTAGTAGGCCCCATATTACTGCCACCATATTCTGCTTCATGAGCCGGCGTTGGGTCTGGATCTTGCGTTAATACCTGAATCAGGCCCCATACCCTGTCTTTTAATTCTATTGGAACTTGGCCATCGCCTTTTTTTAATCCAGCATCGAGCAAACTAGCAATAGATTGCCTACACCAGGACCAACCTGGGTCCTCATCAGAATCCACGTCACGTTCTGTTTCGACATCATATTCTTGTGATAACACCCATTCAGATAAATCAATAATTTCAGGCCAGGATTGGTGATCTAAATTGGAAAGATTATCCCTAAGCCCCTGGAACAGGCCGCGGATATATGTGGGTGGCAACCCTTTAAATAACGAAGCAGAATACTTATATTTATCTATATTGGCCTTTATAGCTTCAGACAAATTTCGAGATAAGCCTTCAGGTGAAGGACCCATGCTCTTTCCACTAGACTTCCACTCTTTAAGTTCTCGTACTAATTGCTCAACATCTAGATCATTTATCTCATCAACTGTCATAGGGCTGGTTGGGCCGACCCATGACGTTGTATATGATGAATATTCTGGATGATCTGGAACCCCTTTCTCTTCCACTAAAGCACGGTATTCCGCTAACCTTTTACCTTCCAGATGATTTCTAATTAGATATAAACGTGTTTTTTTCCAGTAAGCTTTATAATCCTTGATTTCTTCTTCGCCAGGGTGAACACCTTCGTGTTCTGTATATCTCTTAATGTAGCTTTCTAAATCAACTTCATTGTCAATCCAGTTGTAGACCGTATCCTGCACCTCTTGTCCGACCAGGCTAAAAGCTGAATCCAGTAAAAGTGAATACTCATTGCGAGTACGTGAGCTTTCATATAAATCTGTGCTGCTGATTAAACGCTTCGTTAAATCAAGATCAATATATGGAAACTTAACGCACAGATATATGGATAACCTTTTGAAAATCGTCCATTCATATTCAGTTAGTGTTTGAACAATTTCTTTAAATCGATCTCTGTTTTCCTTGATCAGGTTTATAGATAAGTCTCTTATAAACACTAACAAATATTCTTTTATGCCACTGATATGACGAGTTTGATCATTATCCTCAAAGGTGTTTCGCCATACCCAGGAATAATCATTTTCAGGGTCATTTCCTTCTAAACTTAATACATCTGACAGGCTATCAAACAGATGCGTTAGGTATTGAGTATTGTTTTCACTACTTAATACAAAATTTGCCACATATTTGTTGAGGAATGACTGATATTCCCAATCAGAAAACTTTGCTTTTACATCAGTGCTTTTAAAATAAGATTCCGTTCCTGGCTCGCCCACTTCTCTGGTAATCGCATCAACTTTCAAGAGCTCATTAATTAGACTAAAAGCAATTTTTTCATTGCATTCTTGAATGTGCAATACCAACTTTCCTGCAAATTCTGGATATAAACCATATAAGTTTTCTTTTGATTGGCACCACTCAATCTCATTCCGCAATAATTCAGCCGCTGTCTCACAAGGCAACTTCAACATTACTTCTATCATACGTTCGTGAAGTCTTTCGTCATCAATTACAGCTATAGATTTAAGATAATCAGATGCCTGTTCTGGTGTTGTGTCGGCAACTTTTAACAAGTAACCCATAAAAAACCAATCAAATTGATTGTTTTCTAGAGATGGTATTTTTCCTGAACGGTAATTTCTGATGAATTCTGAATTAAAAATCACATCTACCCATCCATTGCCTTCAATTTTTTCAAAAAAATACTGACATACATGGGGGTTATCTAAATAGGCCGCTATCTTTTTAAAAGCCTCACCATAACCAATCTCACCTACATAATTTATGAAGTCATCTACCAAATCGAGCTTCTCAAAAAACCTTAACTTAGTCATAACTAGGTCCCTCACCATATGCACTTACCGGTTTTAGTGCGGGAGCCTTACTCCAGTTTTTTAATATTTTCTCAACAGGGCTATAATCTTCTGGCGAATTCCTGACATACCGTATCACACGAATACCGACTTCATCATATACAACATCTTCCTCAGCCTCTTTTTGTAAATTTCGTTCAGGCTTTTTATCCTCGGCTACTTTTGTATATAGTGTGGGCAATAGAATGTAGTGAGTTGGGCCGTTGTTACCAGACCTTTCTTCAATTCGACTTTTTATCAGGCTACATAAGCCTAATATTTTCTTTAGTGCTGGTTCTTGTAATCCACAACCAATAAATACGATTGGTTTGAACGAAAGTACTTGTGTTAAAAATGAGGGTATGATCGCACCGGCATGTTCATAATTGTGTTCAAAATCTTCACTGGTTAATATCAAATCACCATCTGCAACTTGACCACCTTCTTCGACATACCCATGTATGTAAAAGATTGATTTATCTTTTACTTTTGAGGCATCTAAACCCAACTTAAAATCATATAACGTCAGACTCTTAAATCTACTAGCCTCTGCAAGCAAGGGGTCATAATTAACAGTTATATAAGCGTTAAATGGTGATTCCAGAAGATATCTATACCCTGGTGGCATGTGAACTCCTTCCTTACCAAATTCTTCTGAAAGCACTCTGTAGTATTCATTCGGTGATGCATTTTTTGCTTGTTCAGCTAACTCCAGTAAACCCGCATCCACATTATTAGCATCCATATCGACGCCACATGCATCGCAAAGCTGTTTAACTAAATCCCCCCAACTAATATATTCTCCCATTGACAACCCAGAACCTATAAAAGCAACACTCCTTCCTGCATGAACTAAATCCGATAGATCATTTATTTCTGGATTGTTAAAAAGATCTTCCATCTATTAGACTACCAATGCTTTTAAAGTTGTAGTGGTGAGTTTTTTAACATTACCATAGGCTGTTGTGAGTTGTTGTTCCAGCTGATCACAGAGCACCATCAGTTGATCGACTTTGGCGACGATGCGATTTTGTTCTTCCTGTGGGGGAAAAGGAAACTTAAAAGCTTCGAACTCTTTATATCTCAAACTCTGCACTGTCATTCCACCCTTAACTAAGTTTTTTAGTATAAATGGAGTGAAACCTTGTAATAGCAATTTAATATAGGGCTGCAACTCTGGTTTGATAGGTACTATTGCTTTCATATCTTGATTCAAAGTGCACTCAATTGTATTTGTTGCTACTGGAAGTGTTCGTTTTAGGATTCCGCTTCTTGCTACTACCAATAATGAATTTACTGGAATCAATTTTACAGTTGAACTGTTCAAGCCAATCTCTGTGATTTTTAGCTCACTATCAACAATATTATCGGTTTTCATATCTTTCGGTGAAACCCAAGGTATATTGCCTCCCCAAAATGAACTAATATTTTTTGAAGGCGTACCCCCACCAAGAAAATAAGCAACTTGGGTTAATGAGGCATACTCCCACCCTTCAGGCAAAGAAAGTTTTATATCATCTACCTCTTCTAGATGCCCTGTACGCACCTTAACTCTTGTAATATTATTTTTTTCACAATATGTATCGAGTTTATCCAAATATAAACTGAAAGGTGTATCTGATTTATCTTTTGAAGTTAAGTGTCCTATAACAGCCAAATTCAAGATCATCTGCCGCAACTGCTTCACATTCTCCAACCCAACAAAATATTTTTTCTGCCGTCCTTCACCGGGCGGCATAGGTAGTGTATTACCGTAGAGGGTGTGGAAGTTGTTGGCGATTCTTTCCCAGGCGACTTTAAAATTTTCCTGTTTTTTGTATTGTTTGTTCTGGCTACCTGCTTTGTGTTTTTTGCTGTACCCGTCGTCGGCGTATAGCAGGGCATGGATGGCGGCGGTATTGGCTTTTAGCAGGGTATTGGCCTGTTGCTGTTGCTGGACTTCCAGTTGGTCGCAAAGGGCCATAAGTTCATCAATTTTGGCGACTATGCGTTTTTGTTCTGCTAGTGGAGCTAAAGGGAACGGGTAAATTCGTAATTTACCTAATGATACAAAAGACTGAACCGCACCTGAAGATTCTTCTTTGAACCAGGTCTCAGCAAGTTTTAAGTAGTTTAGAAGATAAGTAGGATTGGATAATTCACGGTCATAATATTTAAATAAGCCAACATTCTTCACACTAAACTCTGGTTCAACATCTATGATCACAGGATTACCAATACT
>JBLYYR010000007.1:0-25881 GCA_048550195.1 Arenicellales bacterium | reverse complement strand
GTATTTCAGCTGCGAGACTGATAAAAAATATCATTTCCTGATTACTTTCACCTTCGAACGATACCATGATATCGAAGTGGTCACCTTCTGCGCCAGGATGAAAATTAAGAAAATTTTCCTTGTTTGCTGTGTAGTTGAGTATGTCCTGTTTACACAAATCGCCTATTTCAAGTTCATCGCTTTGCGCAATGGGCCAACCGGTTTTACTGGCAATAGCGTAATTAAGTGTGGTGGGAAATTCATTTTCCAGCTGGAGCTCGAATTCCAGCTTATTGTCACTGTTTGTCGGGTCAGCAGCAATTTTTGATAACATCTTTGATTGATGCAAGGTAAAGCCACGTAGCTGTCGCTCAAGATCACTGACATAACGCGATATCTCTGATGCAGTGCCTTTTGCGGTGCTCTGCGAAATTTCTGCCTGGTAGTTTTTAAAGTCATTGAGCTTTAGCCAGGCGCTAAAAACAATCAGACCAAAGACCACAATACAGGCAAGAAGTAATGACAGCCAGTATGGTCTGATGGCATTAAACACCTGCTTAAACTTTGACTCAGTTTCACTCATGACTGTTGAATCAACTCCTTGTTTCTGTTGACTCATTATTTTGGACTACCAGTGAGCTGCCTGTATAGGGCACTTAATATTTGCTCGCACGATTTATTCGAGGGTAATTGCCCCTTTAGTTTTTTCTCTGCGACGGCTTTCTTTAGCATCGTAATCGTTCATGCAGTTGTCTTTTTCAACCATTGAGCAGGAGAGGTATTCTGATATTTCCATGATAACTGCACGAACGGCCTTCATCGCAGGTGTCTTTTTCTTGGTATTAAATTTGCCTCCCACTCCACTTTTGTAAAAGCCCAGGCGTAGGCCGCCCTTGCTAGAGTTGGCTTCAACCGTACGGCTATCTACAACTTCGCCAGTGCTACTATCGATAACCCTTAGGTCAACAGCAATGTAGGCTTTGCCTTTGTTGCCGCCCAAGGATATCCCTTTGAAGCTCAGGCCACCGCCGGTGTCTGCAACGCCCTCCTGATAAGATGTCACGGTCCCTGTTATCAGATATTGGGCGCCGGTAAGTTCACCTGTTTTGGCCCCGGTTCCTTTTTTGATCCGGCCGCTGGCAGCCAGGTCCTGTTCGGCAATAACCGCTCCCAGTTTCTGGCGTTCGACGACCCTGAACTGCTTGGTGCCCATTAGCTCATTAGCAAGCATGTCAGCCATATCTCTGCCTATCTGGTTTCCCCACCAGCTGACAGTAACGGTTTTCTTAAAGTCGGCTATGCCAACAACAGGTTTTGATGCAGCATATGCAATACCAGATGTGAATAAACCCATCGTGATTAACAGTGCCAGGACACTATGTTTGAATGGTTTCATCATTACCCTCCAGAAGGTTATATATTTTTATGAGACTTGTTGCTGGTTCTAACGGAATAGTATATTGCACCTATGAAGGCATAGCAAAATACAGCGATGATTAGAGTTCAGTGATGGACATTTGCATAAGAAATCGTGAGAATTACGGAATCATAGAGAACCCCTGTATTACAGGAGGTTCCCTGAGTATTTCAAAGAATCACTTGGAAAATTGACGAATAGGCCTATATTTAAATAAGTATGACAGACACAGACCATAAATCTGGAGACGGGTTAGCATTACAGGAAGCAAAACCGGCGCTCAAAAGGCCGGATATGTATCGGGTGCTGCTGATTAATGATGATTACACTCCCATGGATTTTGTTATCATGTTGCTACAAAGTGTATTTCGTATGGACCATGATGCGGCAACACAAATCATGATGCATGTGCACACCAAAGGTGTTGGTGTCTGCGGTGTTTTCACCCGCGAGATTGCGGAGACCAAAGTGCGCCAGGTGATGGATCTATCCCAACAGGGGCAGCACCCGCTGCAATGCGAAATGGAACCCGATAATCAGGACAACTGACTGAGAGGATTTGAGGCTAACAGGATATGCTATCTGCAGAACTTGAACAAACTTTGAATGATGCTGTTAAAACAGCACGTGCCCGTCATTTCGAGTACATAACGGTAGAGCATTTACTGCTAGCTCTGCTGGAGGATCAGACTGCATCATCAGTGCTGCAGGCAGTTGGTTGCGATCGCAGCAAGCTGCGTAACTTACTTGAAGAGTTTATCGATACGACCTTACCTGTATTGCCGGCAGAAAGTGAAAACGAAACTCAGCCCACACTAGGTTTTCAGCGTGTTATCCAGCGCGCAATTCTACATGTACAGGGCTCAGGCAGAAAAGAGGTTAATGGTGCGAATGTACTGGTGGCACTTTTTTCAGAAGCCGAGTCTTTCGCTGTATATTTCCTGAATCAGCAGGATATTACCCGGCTTGATGTGACCAGCTATATCTCTCACGGTGTTAGCCGTGACGATAACCTGGAATTTGAGCCACTGCCTGGGGAAGATGTCGATGGCAGCGAAACTGAAACTAGGAAAACTGCACTGGAGCTATACACGGTCAATCTCAATGATGAGGCCAGAGAAGGGCGGATTGACCCGATGATCGGGCGTGCTTTTGAAATCGAACGTACTCTGCAGATACTCTGCCGCCGCAGAAAAAATAATCCACTCTATGTCGGTGAGGCCGGGGTCGGTAAAACAGCTTTGGCCGAAGGGCTGGCGAGTCGCATTGTTGATGGCAAGGTTCCAGCCGTGATTGCGGATAATACTATTTACTCGCTGGATCTGGGGGCCTTGCTGGCCGGAACAAAATACCGCGGTGATTTTGAAAAAAGGTTTAAAGCGGTTTTGGGGGAACTAAAAGATCTGGATGGCAAGGCGATTCTGTTTATCGATGAGATTCATACCATCATAGGTGCGGGTGCCGCTTCGGGTGGCGCCATGGATGCATCGAACCTGCTTAAGCCTGTCCTGGGTACTGGCGTGATTCGCTTCATTGGTTCTACGACTTATCAGGAATATCGCGGAATATTCGAGAAAGACCGGGCACTGTCACGTCGCTTCCAGAAGATTGATGTACCTGAGCCTTCTATTGATGAAGCCATTGCTATCCTGAACGGTCTGAAACCCGTTTTTGAACAGCACCACCAGGTTCGCTATACCAAAAAAGCAATCACCGGTGCAGTAGAACTGTCAAGCCGTTATATTAATGATCGCCATCTGCCGGATAAAGCAATTGATGTACTGGACGAAGCCGGTGCCCGTGTACATCTGCAGCCGGCGGATAAGCGTAAAGAAAAAGTCGGAATTCATGAAATAGAAACGGTAGTCGCAAAAATGGCCCGCATCCCGCCAAAGCAGGTAACCAGCTCAGACAAACGGACTCTGACAAATCTGGAAACCGATCTGAAGCGCGTGATATTCGGTCAGGATGAAGCCATTACAGCGTTGTCTTCGGCGATTAAGATGTCCCGTTCTGGTCTTGGGCCAGAAGATCGCCCGGTTGCCAATTTCCTGTTTGCCGGACCAACCGGTGTCGGCAAAACAGAAGTAACACGGCAGCTGGCGCATGCTATGGGCATTGAGCTGATACGTTACGATATGTCTGAATATATGGAGCGCCACACAGTATCGAGATTAATCGGTGCACCTCCCGGTTATGTGGGCTTTGATCAGGGCGGCCTGCTTACCGAGGCTATCAACAAGACCCCGCATGCTGTGCTGCTGCTGGATGAGATTGAAAAGGCACATCCTGATGTCTTCAATCTCCTGCTGCAAGTTATGGATCACGGTATGTTGACCGATAACAACGGCAGGAAAACGGACTTCCGCAATGTCATCCTGGTCATGACCACCAATGCCGGGGCAGAGCAGATGGCGCGAAGTTCAATTGGCTTTACTGAACAGGATCACCACGGTGATGGTGGCGAAGCGATTAAGAAATTGTTCACACCAGAGTTCCGTAACCGTCTGGATGCGATCATAAACTTCAGCGACCTGGATAAATCAACTATTGTCCATGTCGTTGATAAATTTATCCTTGAACTGGAAGCCCAGCTGGCTGACAAGAAAGTTGTCATTTCCGTAGATGAAGGTGCACGCAGCTGGCTGGCAGAACATGGCTATGACCGGACGATGGGTGCCAGACCCATGGCACGCGTGATCCAGGAGAACATCAAGAAGCCATTGGCTGATGAAATACTGTTCGGTAAGCTGGCGAAAGGTGGCGAGGTGTTTGTCAGTGTGAAAGAGGGTGAGTTGGTACTTGATTTTGCTCGCGATGAAGAAGAAAGCTGAAAAAACTCTGTTTTAATTTTGCCTGGCTTTTAGCTGCCTGTATTGCCGGTGCAATACCAGTGCCCCCCAAACAAACGACAGCAGCATGAGCAATACACCGAAGTTATCTACCAGTTTGGCAACTGTGTGGTCGCTGTTGAGCATGCCAAGATCTGACAATATAGTGGACCAGTCATGCATGCCTGGCCGGTCGGCACCGGTACCCCCTCCCAGTAACGGGATTTGTCCTGTTCGCGCATCATTGATATAGGGTGCCAGATCCATAAAATTCTGACCTGTCCACCACAGTCCAAATGATGCCCCAAAGGTGTTTCGTTCTTTCAGCAGGAACACCAGCAAGACAGTCAACGGTATGATAATTTGCAGTAACGAGCCGCCCAGTATCGTCATGAATCTACCAAACGGTCGAAATAGAACATGCCCTGCTTCATGAAACAGCAGATTCACATTATGCAAAATTGACTCATAAATTTCGGGGGCAGCGGTATCAATACGATGTGAGTCTATGTAATAGTAGTAATCCATCATAATGAATTGCCAGCCCCAGACAAGCAGGAAAAGAAAGAATATGCACCGCGCATAGAAGACGGAAGTATTTATTTCAGGGCTTACATGCAGAAATAAGTCGTTAAGCCTGTCACGCGAGAGAAGTCTGCTTAAATCCACGTCAGGCTTATCATAGTGGTCAATTATGTGGAAGCGGCTATTGAACCATTTATTGTAAATCAGGCCACAGTTCGAGCACTGGGTCGCGTTTTTTTTGCTGGCCGGATCACGGGCGTGACCACATTTCGGGCAGGTTTTATACATATGTATCAGGCTTTATTATTTACGTAACACATAACACGTTTCTTTTACCTCACTCTAATCCGTCAGCCTTCTCCAGCGTAAATGTCATCTTATATTTTGGCCGGATATTTTCAATTTTGACAGGAAGGTGATTTCGGTCTGTTGCCAGCCACATACGCAGTATCTTATCCGGGCTGTTTTCTTTTTGGCGTTCGATACGAAGAGTATCGATTTCTCCCCATAGCGACGCGACTTTTTCATGTCCTATAATTTTGAATTCGTATTGTGACATGCGCTTGCCGTCGACCAGCGAGATAGTGCCCTTTTCTCCTTCCGCAGGGGGGGTCAGCATCCAGAAAAAAAGAAAGGAGGCTGGGTCCTGTACGCCAGGTTTGATGTCGTAAACTCTGTCATTATTCAGCGAGACTTTTTTAGTGTCCCAGTCAAAGGTGGCGATACGCGCTTTTTCTGGTTTTTTGTCCGGCGCCTGATGATATTTGAGCGGATAAATCATCCCTTTGTCCACCTTGAATTCACTTTCTTCCCGGTAGATATCATTCATCAGGACTGCGGCAATGCCCGTAGCGTTAGTTTCCGAAGCTACCTTGTAATGACCATTCTGAGTATGTCGCAGTTGCCGATTTAGTGTCCCAATGTTCATGCCGGCGACATTTGCTCTGTAAACAAGATTTAGGCTATTCGGTAATTCGGCGGCTACGAGCCCCTGGTTCAGAGAAAGGCCAGCCAGCAATAAAAGCATCGATAGTTTATTTATCATCAGAGGAGACCTGTTGTTTCGGTGATTGTTTGCCATCGAGTAATACATTGCCATTTTGGACAGTTAGTCTGCCCTGAGCAGCCCATCGGATGGCTTTGGGATAGATGGAATGTTCCTGCTGCAGAACTCTGGAGGCAAGGTCGTTGCTGCTGTTGGTTTTAAAAACAGGCACACGGGCCTGTATGATGATAGGTCCTTCATCGACCTCCGGCGTGACAAAATGAACCGTTGCACCGGCTTCTGTGTCACCATTCTCAATGGCCTGTTGATGTGTGTTCAGTCCAGGGTAAAGTGGCAGCAGGGATGGATGGATGTTAATTAATCTACCGCTGTAATGATTGACGAATTCAGTTGTGAGAATACGCATGAAGCCCGCCAGTACAACAAGTTCTGGCTGATGGCTGTCGATCTCAGCCATTAAGGCAGCATCGTAGCTGCTGCGATCCGGGAAATCGCGGTGGTTGATGACTCTAGTAGTAATGCCCGACTGCCGGGCGCGCTGCAGACCATAGGCTTCGGGGTTATTAGAAATTACCGCGCGAATGTTGATGGAGGGTTCAGTATCTGAAAATGAATCGATAATCGCCTGTAAATTACTGCCACTGCCAGAGATCAGAACGACAATTGGAAAGGGTTTGTCAGCGGGTACTGCAGACGACTCAGACGATTCTGACACGCTCACTTCCTGCTGCGGCTTTTTCGATTCGCCCGGCCAGCCATACCTTTTCTCCCTGAGCCTCGAGATTACTGATTACGGCAGGTGCATCATTTGCAGAGGCCACAAGTACCATACCCATGCCGCAGTTAAAGGTTTTTAACATCTCGTCCTCGGCGATGTTGCCGTTTCCCTGCAGCCATTCAAAGACCGCTGGAAAATCCCATGATGCGCGCTCGACTACGGCACATAGTCCATCCGGGATTACCCGGCATATGTTGCCAGACAGGCCGCCACCGGTGATATGGGCCAGGGCATGTAATGGTATTTCTTTGATCAGATTTAACAGTGGCTTGACGTATATGCGTGTGGGTTCGAGCAGGGCGCGGGCAAGTGTTGTGTTACCGAATGTTTGCCCGGGGTCTGCCTTTGAGACCTCGATGACCTTGCGAATAAGGGAGTAGCCATTGGAATGCGGGCCGGATGACTGCAGGGCAATGAGCACATCTCCTTCAGCAACTTCTGAGCCATCAATGATGGATGATTTTTCGACGACACCGACACAGAAACCTGCCAGATCATAATCTCCATCGGCATACATGCCCGGCATTTCTGCAGTCTCACCGCCGATTAACGCGGCGCCGGCCAGTTTGCAGCCGTCTCCTATCCCACTCACGATGGTGGCGGCGGTATCAACATCAAGCTTTCCTGTGGCAAAATAATCGAGGAAGAAAAGAGGCTCGGCCCCCTGCACCAGGATGTCATTGGCACACATGGCGACCAGGTCGATGCCAATGGTGTCATGTATGCCACTGTCGATAGCGAGTCTCAGTTTGGTGCCTACACCATCGGTACCTGAGACCAGAATGGGCTCTTTATAACCGGGAGGAATCTGGAACATTGCGCCAAAACCACCCAGGTCATCCATGCAACCCGGTCGACGAGTTGCTTTGGCTATGGGTTTAATCGCATCAACGAGTGATTCTCCGGCATCAATATCGACACCAGAATCACGATAAGTCAGGCCAGAATTAGAATCAGCCACGGCTGGCTCCTATATGGTAAAGTTAGCTGCGCATTTTATCATGACCTGCGGGTGGGCTGTCAGGTTTTTAGTGAGGAAAAATGATTACTACCATCCCAAATATTATTACGATGTTCCGGATCGCAACCGTGCCGGTGTTGATTCTGTTACTGCATGATCAGCAGTATGGATGGGCCTTCCTGGTCTTTTTAGTTTCAGGGATTTCCGACGGGCTGGATGGCTTCATTGCCAAGCGCTTTGATATGGCCAGTGAGCTTGGTGCTATACTGGATCCGCTTGCAGACAAGGCGCTGATTTTCAGCAGCTATTTGATGCTGATGTTACTGGGTGATCTGCCGTTCTGGTTATTCCTGACTGTCATCTTCCGGGATGTACTTATTCTGGCAGGAAGCCTGATTTATGTGGCCTTTAACGGCCAGGTCAAGATGGCGCCGAGTTATCTGAGCAAGCTCAATACATTTATGCAGATTGCCCTCGTGGTTAATATCCTCGCGCAAAAAACCTTCGGTCTGGATTACCCCTCCTTCACGAATTATCTAATCTATGCGACGTTTATAACAACGATACTTAGCGGTGTGCATTATGTCTGGGTCTGGGTTGTGAAAGAGGAAATTGAAATGGTGGACAATGTGAATGATGATCCAAATATCCCTAAAGACAGTAGACGAGACTGATGACAACAAAACAGGGTCAGATGGCACTGGATATTTCATTGCAGGACAGGGTCTGCTTTGACAGTTTTGTTACAGGCCATAATGCAGAATTGAAGCAGCATCTGATTAGGGCGGCCGAAGGGAATGAGACGCTGGCGCTCCTGTTTATCTGGGGTGAATCCGGCGGTGGCAAGAGCCATTTACTGAATTCCTGTTATCGGCTTGCCGAAGAAAATGAACAAAAGCCCTGGTTTGTTTCGCTACCTGATCTGTCTGATGAAAAAGGCAGTGAGGCTATTCTTACCGATCTCGACGACTATGACATTTATCTAATGGATGGGCTTGATTCGATTGCCGGTATGGCAGGATGGGAGGATGGACTGTTTCAGCTCTGCAACCTGGCACGGGACAGGAACAAGTCGATCATTATTTCGGCAATCAAGCCACCAACTAGCCTGGGTCTAGGTCTGCGTGACCTGGTGACACGCTTGATGTCAGGTTTAACCTATCAGGTACTGCCGCTGAGCGATGAACAGAAAATCACCGCTCTGCAGGAGCGGGCATCTAGCCGGGGCTTCGATATCTCCGAGGAAGCAGTAAAGTTTATTCTATGCCATTTTCGGCGTGAGACGGGGAACTTGTTCAAAATACTTGATCAAATTGACAAGGCCAGTCTGGAGCAAAAAAGATTGATTACGATACCGTTTTTGCGATCGCTGAAACTGGAATGAGTAAAACCAGGGGAAAGGGAAAGAAGAAAAATAGCTGCTGAAGTTTGTTTGTTTCGTGCTAGACGCGAAATTAGCTACAAGGAACCCGCTTTTCACTTGAAAGAAGAATACATATGAAATCAGCACCAATTATTTTCCACGTTGGACTCATGAAAACAGCCACGACGACGCTACAGGTGCGTGTATTTCCACAGCACGAAGAGCTTTATTTTCTTGGAGGGCCCGAGTACCAGCATGAGTCTATCCGCCAGGCAATGGGGGCGATTTCCAAACAGGACAGGCTGCTGTACGACCAGGCCTACCATAAGGACCAAATCAGGAACACACTTGACGAGGTAAGAAATCAGGACAAGCCTGTTCTATTATCAGCGGAATCATTGACTACGCCAACCGTTGACCGCCTCACCAAGGCTGAGCGTCTGCTAGGGCTTTTCGGTGACATTCGAATTTTGCTTAGCCTGAGGCGGCCCGAGGATTTGATAATTTCCTTGTATAGCGAGAGTATAAAGCAGCTCAATCCGAGTACTCGTCGGCTACCCAGTATTGATGACTGGCTGGCGCAGGAGTGGTCGGAACAGCGCGCTACCCGCCATACCCGCATTCTGGATTTCAGCCGTCTTATCCGTTGTTACCAGAATTTAGTAGGCGAGGAAAATGTTTGTGTCCTGCTATTCGAGGACCTTCGCAACGATCCAGAAGGATATGCTCGACAGCTGAGTGAGTTTGTCGGGGTCAGCACGCAGCGAACACTGGAACTGTTGCAGGGAGGTAAAGAAAATGCAAGTGTTAGCCAATTAGATTATAAGCTTCTTAAACTTTCCAGCATAATTGGTTCACAAGGCGTAAACGGGCAGCTTAGTCGATACCTTCCTCGACCTGTAAAGGAAATAATCAAGAAGTCGATATCAGGTACCAGGCAGTTCTCAATGTCAGATGAATGGCGAGAGCGGATAAGGACTTACTGCCGTGAGGATAACCGGGATCTTTGCAAATTGATCGGTTCCGGACCCGAACGCTATGACTACTTTTAGAGAATATTTCGTGATCTCTCCTGAATTAACACAGTAGCTTAAGCTGCCGTATGCTGGTTTTCCTCTTCACTGGTTTTACTCCCGCCTCTTTGTATTCTTCAGATAAATATAAATACAAATAACAAACGCCAGTACCAGAAAAATCTCAGCCAGACTTAAGGCCAGCAATACCGGGTTCTGTGAGCCGGCAGCGAACTCACTCCAGCTGATCATTATGCCCTCAGTAAAGTAGAGCATGGCTATCAGACCAGCGACGGAGAATGCTGTACGCTTCATGTGCAGCATGCCGAATAGTGGAATCAGCAGCGGCAAGGCCTTGATCATCAGCCAGAGACCGGCAGGTTGAGTGGGCGCCAGCCAGCCTTCCCATAGTACGGTGAGGACAATCAATGTTATCCAGAAAATCAGGCTCAGGGTGTAGGCCAGCCGAGTGTTCATGCTTTTTGAGTGGTCAGGCAGGCAAGACTGGCAACTCTTTTACCGAGAGCGTGGCACAGCTTTTTCTCATCTACCGAGAAGGGCATGTTCCCATCCTGTCCGGATATGTGGGTTGCCCCGTAAGGTGTGCCGCCAGTATGTGTAATATTGAGAGATTCTTCGGTGTAGGGAATGCCGACAACAATAGCACCGTGATGCAGCAATGGCACCAGTATAGCGAACAGAGCGGCTTCCTGACCGCCATGGAAGCTTGACGACGAGGTAAATGCTGCTGCTGGTTTGTTGACCAGAGCGCCGGACAGCCATTGCGGGGTGGTCTGATCGAGAAAATATTTCATCGGTGCCGCCATCGAGCCGAAATAGGCCGGGCTGCCGATAATTATGCCGTCGCATTCTTCGAGATCTGCGATCTCGGCATACGGTGGGCCGCTGGCGGGGATGCTGTTCTCTGTTGCTTCAGTATTGGCTGAGACCTCTGGCAGGGTCCTTACTCGGGCCGTACAGCCGTCTATGCTTTCGACTCCTCTACTAATGACTTTCGCCATATTTGTCACAGACCCATGGCGGCTGTAATAGAGAACCAGTATTTCGCTCATAAATCTATAGAATATCCAGCACTGCTTCAGGTGGGCGTGCCAGGACAGCTTTTCCATTATTGACAACGATTGGCCGCTCAATCAGGCTGGGACACTGGGTCATCGCCTCGATCAATTCATCGTCTGTAAATGTGGGGTCGTCCAGCCCCGCATCCTTGAATACGGCTTCATGTTTTCTCATTATCTCGCGCGGTTTCATGCCGAGCAGATTAAGTAATTCTTTAAGGCTGGCTTGATCTGGTGGGGTGTCCATATATTTAATGACTTCGGCTTCAATGCCTTTCTCCTCCAGAAACTCCATTGCCGCGCGCGATTTGCTACAACGCGGATTGTGGTAAATAGTCACTGTCATAATATTCTCCAATATGTGAACTCCTCATTTTGCATAACAGATTATTGTCTGTCCAGTTACTTCTGCACGGCATGAGTTAGTCGAAAATGATAGAATCTACTTCTAGTTAGTTACAGGTGACAGAAATGAAGGTTTTGATTACAGGAGGCGCCGGGTTCATCGGCGCCGCATTGGCGCACAGGCTGCTGGATCGCGGGGATACGGTTCACGCGATTGATACGCTTAACGATTACTATGAGGTCACCCTCAAAGAAGCCAGGCTGGCAAGGCTGACCGGCAAACCCGGTTTTTCTTTTGAGAAAACAGATATCTCAGATAGAGCAGCCATTAATAAGCTGTTCGAGACGCATCAGTTTGATGCCGTAATGAATCTTGCTGCCCAGGCAGGCGTGCGGTACTCGTTGGTGAACCCGGCAGCTTATGTCGATGCGAATCTGGTCGGCTTTGGCAACATACTTGAAGGTTGCCGGCACTCGAAAGTAGGGCATCTGGTTTTTGCCTCCTCAAGCTCGGTCTATGGTTCCAATACCAAACTGCCGTATTCCGAGAATGATGCAGTAGACCACCAGGTTTCACTCTATGCTGCCAGCAAGAAGGCCAACGAACTGATGGCCCATAGCTATGCCCATCTTTATCGCCTGCCCTGTACGGGCCTGCGATTTTTCACCGTCTATGGCCCCTGGGGCAGACCGGATATGGCCTTTTTCAAATTTACCAAAGCCATGCTGAAGGGAGAGAAAATACCGGTGTTCAATCATGGCAAAATGATCCGTGACTTTACCTATATCGATGACATCGTCGAAGGTGTTATCAGGGTCATCGATAAGCCCGCGGAACCGGATTCTGCATTCTGCCATGATGACCCCGTGCCATCCTCCAGTGATGCGCCCTACCGGATATACAATATTGGCAATGGCCGGCCAGTAAACTTGCTACGCTATATTGAAGTGCTGGAAGACGCGCTAGGTATCAAGGCCGACATGGAAATGCTGCCAATGCAGGATGGCGATGTCAAAGCCACTACAGCAGATACCTCTGCCCTGCAAAGAGACTTTAGCTACAAGCCCGGTATTACGGTAGAAGAAGGATTACGTGAATTTGCCCGCTGGTACAGGGAGTATTACGGAGTAAAGGAGACGTATTAGGTATTGCGAAATAAGGTGTTACGTAAATCGTAAATCTTAAAACATAAAATATTTTTTGCATGAAAAGCTGGTACCTGATCTACACCAAGCCCCAAAAAGAACTGGTTGCCCGGGAGAATCTGGAGCGCCAGGGCTACGAGATATACCTGCCGATGGCCCGACTCCGTCGACGCCGCATGGGCAAGGGTGCAACTCGTATAGAACCTCTTTTTCCTCGATACCTTTTTATCCACCTTGATACAAAAACTGACAACTGGTCTCCAATTCGTTCCACACTGGGTGTCAGCAACCTGGTTAAATTCGGTATGTATCCATCTGCCGTACCGGAAGCACTTATTAAGTTGCTTTGTGATCGGTGTGATGATGAAGGTATTCAGAATATCGTCCCTGATGAATACAAAGAAGGTGAGGCCATACGAGTAATGGAAGGCCCGATGACAGGGCTTGAAGGTGTGTTCCTGGCGAAGACCAGTAATGATCGTGTGATGGTGTTGCTGGATATTGTCGGCAAGCATACCAGGGTCAATTTGGAGACTGAAAAACTGGGGCCTGCTGGCTGAGGCTAACTGGGGGTTAGGTTTCCTCGCGTCCATGCGAAATTCGTGAGAGACAGGGTGTTTTTACGTTATTGCCAGAAATCCTTCAAATCACAGGAACTTCATCACCGCCATAATATTATCAAAGCCAGCACGCTTTAACAGATCGATATTTCCCTGGCGAGAGGATGGTTCAAGAATACCTTTCAGGCTTCTGGATCTGGAAATTATCTCCACAGGAGAATATCTCTCTTCAAGTTTGCATTTCGGCTTTGAGGCGCCTCCAACTGCGACATACACGAGCACTAAGTGTGAATTTATTCAGTCGTGAGATATCTATTAACTCCTTGACTAAAATACAGAAAATACGTATCGTGTTCACCCCGTGAACGGTGCAAATGAAAAAGAAGACAAGCTGACCCTGGAGCTGCTGAATGCAATAGATCAGCGCAGTGATTTAAGTCAGCGACATCTGGCGCGGCAGATGGGCATAGCCCTGGGGTTGACGAATTCCTATCTCAAGCGATGTGCCCGCAAAGGGCTGGTAAAGGTTAGCGAAGCCCCGGCAAACCGGTTTCTCTATTACCTCACACCAAAGGGATTTGCTGAAAAAGCCCGTCTAACAGGTGTTTATCTATCAAATTCACTGATTTTTTACAGGAAGGCGGGCGAATCATGCACTGCCTTATTCGAGCTATGCAGCAAAAATAAGAATAATCGTATTCTGCTTTGCGGGGTATCAGAGCTGACAGAAATTGCTCTTATCAGAGCTATGGATGCCGAGATCAGGATTGCAGGTGTTTATGATCCTGAATCTTCGCTGGATCAGTTATTTTCAACGCCAGTATGGGCAAACCTTTCTGAGGCGAAAACATTCGATATGTGCCTTCTTACAGACCTTAATTCTCCTTATGAATTCTATGAATCTCTTGTCAGTGAAGTAGGCAAGGACAGGGTTTTAATTCCGGATGTGCTCGGGATAACAGATAAATCAAAGAAAGTAAGATGATGCAGTTTCTGTGCTATGGGTGACTGCCCAGTAATTTAGATTTGAAGCAGTAAGCTGTTTCAAATATAGCATTCAGGTTTTTGTGCGGAATGAATATTATTCTGCATGGCGGTAGCGTGCCTGGTGCATAAGCCAGATACATAGTATTCATGAAAATTGACCATAGATAAGATAGAACGAAATGTTATCAATTAAAGATCGACACACACTCTCTTTCCTTTTCAACAAATACCTGGTTGGAAGATGGAAAGCAGTCTTGTTTGTAGTGGTAGCAAATATTGTTATTGGTTTTTTATTAAGTCTGCGGCCGTTGGTATTAGCCCCGGCAATTGATACATTTTCAGCAACCAGGGCGGAGCCTGCAAATTCATTAGCTGATTTAACGCTAAATAATATTGGTCCTACTATCCTGAATGTGCTGGGTCTTGGTTATGAGGATGTCATGTCAATAGGTGTGATGATAATTGTACTTTTCATATCGATTACTGTGCTGATAGCAACTGCAGGCTTCCTTGCACAGTTTTTTATGGTAAGGATAAAGGCGATGATTGCGCATGATATGACGAGGGATATCCATCGGCATATATTATCATTACCTCTTGGCTTCTTTACTGAGCACAAAATTGGAGACCTGGTTAGCCGGCTGACGCAGGATGTCAATAAAACATCTAACTCAATCGATATATTCGCCCGTGGAATTCTAACTTCTCTTGGGCAGGTTACAGTTTCAGCAGTAGTACTGTTCAAAACTGATGTGGGATTGACGGCGACGGTTATAGGTATTGGCTCAATACATATGCTTATCACAAGGCTACTCCAAAACCGTATGAGATCTGGTTCGAAAGAGTTGATGGAGTCCATAGGATCGGTTAGCGCAGGTTTGACTGAAACCATAATCGGGATACGCGTAATCAAGTCGTTTGCAGCGGAAAAGTATGAGTCGGATAAGATCAGCAAGGCTGTGAGAATGTATAAAGATGTTCTAATCCGATTTGGAATGCTTAAGTATTACGAAGTGCCATTACGCATGCTTGCGGATGCCGTGGTGGTCTGTGTTGTTCTGATAATTATATTTAACGAAGTATTAAATCAACAATTAACACCTGCTGGTGCGGCAATGTTTTTGTACCTGTCTCAGCAATTGAGTGCTCCGCTTGGACAGTTATTCAGTACATATTTAGGCTTACACAATATACTCGGTGGTGCAGCGAGATTGATAGAGATATTTGAAACCAGGAATAAGGTGAAAGATGGAGAGCGAAAGATTAGTGAATTGGGTAATAGCATCCAAATAAGAGATGTTGCATTTGGCTATGACAGTAATCAGCCTGTATTGAAAAATATATCACTGGAAATAAATAAAGGTGAGATGGTGGCCCTGGTTGGACCAAGTGGCGCAGGCAAGTCTACATTTACTGATCTTTTACTTCGGCTATATGATGTAGAGTCCGGGGTAATTGAATATGACGGTATAAACATAAAGGACTTCAGACAGGGTGAATATAGGCGTAAATTTGGAGTGGTTGCCCAGGAATGCCTGTTATTCAACGACAGTATAAGAAGAAATATTATTCTTAATCGCACAGAGAATGAAGATGATCTTGCGCATGCGATCTGGGCAGCAAACCTGGAACAGTTTGCAAAAGAGTTACCCGATGGACTTGATACACACGTGGGAGATAGAGGTGTCAGGCTGTCAGGAGGACAGCGTCAGCGGGTTGCTCTTGCCAGGGCGATTTACAGTCATCCTTCGATATTGATTCTTGATGAAGCAACAAGCTCACTGGATAGTGAAAGTGAGAGAGTAGTACAAGAAGCGATAGATCGCATTTCAAAAGAAATAACGATGATCGTAGTTGCCCACAGGTTATCAACAATTGTACACGCAGACAAAATCGTATTGCTTAAAGGCGGTATGATCGAAGCCGTTGGTCCACATGCTGAAATCATTAAATCAAGCCCTACCTATCAAAAACTTTATCGGTTGCAATTCCATGGCAACGGAAATAACCAGATAATTGGTTAGTACAATGCAGGATATAAATAATATAAAGCTGAGACGACCTTGAAAAGATATAAAGGAGAAAGAAGGTGACCCTATCCAGGACAACAATTAATGACAGGATAATTATTGCAGTTGTCGTGTTGATTCTATTTGTATCTTCAATGGCTGTTTATTATTTTTTCGGGCAGGTTGCCAATATTATTAGCATTGCATTGGCTTTAGCCATTCTCCTTTTGATTGTCTTTGACCTTTATCGACGGACTAGCTTAACTGAAGATAACAGGCTTGAGATAATAAAAAACGAGATTACCAGTCATGCACACCAGGTTGAAGCCCTTTTTTCAATCCATGCCTTTATTAAGCCGGTATTACCATTACCGAAGACAATGGGGTATGCAGCATCACCAGACTTTTTAAGCCTGGTGATGGAAATAATTATCAGAGATGAACCTGATCTTGTAGTCGAAGCAGGTAGTGGCGTATCTACACTGATTGCCGCCTATTGTTTCAAAAGAATTGGAAAAGGAAAGATTATTTCATTAGATCACAATGAAAAATATGCGTTGCAGACGGAGGCCCTGATTTCCTCTCACGGCCTGGAGAGTTTTGCGAAAATAATATATGCACCATTGGTAGATGTTGAAATAAATGGGACCACATGGAAATGGTATGACACTAGTGACATAGATATCGACAAGGCGATAAATATACTTGTAATTGATGGGCCACCCAGATCAACACAAAGCCTGGCGAGATACCCTGCGCTTCCGTTATTTCACGATCAGCTAGCCGATGGATTTAGAATATTACTGGATGATGCACAACGGAATGATGAGCAGAAAATTGTTGCACGCTGGAGAGATGAATACCCTGGCCTGGACTATACATATCTGGAACTACAAAAAGGTGGAGTTGTTCTACGAGATATCAGGAAATGACAGAATTAGAGTTTGTCATCAGGACAGTAGGTGAAAGGACCGAAGAAGTATGCATTGAGTTGGTAAATCGCCAAAAAGATGAGCATGAGACTTTGCATGTGGTCAGAGAAAAGACTCATGCTAATGCAGTAGAAAGTACAATAGGACTCGGCCTGGAAAGCAAGGCAGACTGGTTAGTAGCGATAGATGCGGATATGCTGCTAATTCCAGGAAGCATGTCAACCATAAGAAATGAAATACAATTATGTTCGAACGACACTGCAATTCTTCACCCGGCTGTGGTAGACAAGTTGTACAGGATGAGAAGATGGGGGCTCACAGTCTACCGGAAATCTATACTGGAGGAATTAAATAATGAATTCCAGGAAATTAAGAAAAAACAAAATATTAAAATTGAAAGTGCAGCGATAAAACAGTTTACAAAAAATAATCAGAGACAAATATATTTCTCCAGAAAAGTTGCTGCGATACATGACTTTTATCAATACTACAGAGATTTATATAGAAAGGCCTATCTGAATGCTTCCAGGAATCAGGGTTTCAACAAAAATGTGAGAAAGTACTGGACACGATTGGCAAAAACAGACCCTGACTACCTTGTTATGTTTAAGGCAATGGAAGATGCAACGGCTGAGAGCAGGAACCTTACTAATAGCATTGCTGATTTCAAATCATCCGAACTCGATAGAATTGTGGATGGACTGGGGCTGAAAGAAAAGTCCCCATTAGGGTGGGACGATTATGTTGATCAATGTTGCTCTGTTTCTATGGGTGCAGAGATTCAATGTATAGATGAAGATCGTCTATTTAACGATTTTTTTGATAGCCCCTCACTGCCTGAGAAGTTAAAAGCTTTTCTCAGGGGCTGAGGTCAGTCTCCATTCAAGTAGTATCGCGACTGCTGCGGCCAACACAGAATGTTCTCCTGTATACGTAAATTTTCTAAAATGAAGAAAACCTGAATCGGATGAAATACTTTTACGCAACTTCTGCTCGAGTCCCTGGTATAAAAGCCCATTGTTCACAAATTGCACAGATGTGCAGATCATTTCAAAATGCCGGAGTGGATATTGAATTATTGCATCCCAATCGAGCAAAACTGCCAGTTTATGAATCGAAGTCCATTAAGGAGTGGTATGGATTTGATCAGGATGTGCCTGTGCAGGCACTCAATTGTGTAGACTTACTTTCAAGGTTGCCAGCAGGTTTGCCAGGAATTATATATCAGTTAGCATTTAATTTGATGACTGGCACTTTCAACAGATCATTAATAAAATATATTAAGCAATATCAGGGAGAATTTGTTTTTTACACAAGAGACCTGCGCGTTTTCCCAAAGCTCGCTGAATCCTTTCCTGAAGTCAAAAAGATAATGGAGTTCCATCATTTGGAGGAGAGCCCGGGCTCTACGTATGACGCAGAATCAAAAATTATTTCAGCAGCAACAGGAATAGTTGTTCTCACTAGTCCAATGAAGGAAATGTTAGTGGAACGAGGCTACAGTCCGGAAAAAGTTTTGGTGGAGTCCAGTGCAGTCGACCCCGAGACATTCCCTGGTGGAATAACAAGTGGGGATGCCCGGGCAAGGTTGAAGCTATCGGAGCAAGGAAAAATTGTTGCGTATATTGGAAACTTCCATACTTTAGGATTAGAGAAGGGTCTGGATACGATTGTTCAATCTATTCCTATGGTTACCCGGGAATACCAGGATGTAAGCTTTTATTTTGTAGGCGGACCGATGGATTACGCTGCTAGTTACATCTCATCGCTACAGGATAGTGGCGTAGATAGCCGTCATTATAATTTCTTTGACAGGCAGGCCTATAAGGATATCTATCTATGGCTTGCTGCTGCGGATGTACTTGTCATGCCCTTGCCAGATCATCCAAGGTTCAGTAAGAATACTTCACCTATGAAAATTTTTGAATATATGACTTCTGGAAGGCCGATGGTCATCTCTGATTTACCCGCTTTTAGAGATGTTTTAAAGCACGAACATAATGCACTAATGGTGCCTTCGAATAATACTGCAGCTTTTGCTGAGGCTGTTTTGAGATTACTGCAGGATTCCAGGCTGGCAGGAGAACTCGCAAAAAATGCACGTAATGATGTACAGCATAGTACCTGGGATGAACGAGCTAAACGGATTACACAGTGGATTGAAGCTTTGGGCTGAATAAGGCAAATTCCTCCAGGGTTTACAGGAGTAACAGAGTATTAATATTGTAAAAAGGAAGCTGGTCGGGATTTATAATCTCAATATATGGCTATGGAGAATAAGGCGGATTGTTCGGTCTCCATTTAATGCTATTCGTTTTCTGGACACAAGTGCTTCTCCCGATTTTGAAGGAGTATTTCGTTACAGGGGTGGGCGTTTTATCTGCAGGAAGCAGGACTGGTTTGGGATAATGGAGATATTCCTGAATAATGAATATACCCCGATTCTGAAATGCATCCACGGAACCGCTTCACCATCTATCGTTGATCTGGGTGCTAATATCGGGGGGTTTGCACTATTTATTTTCGAGAACTTTCCTGAAGCAAAAGTTGTGTCCGTTGAGGCCGCCCCGGATACCTACGAGATATTACGAAGAAACCAGGAAATAAATCCTGAGCGAAACTGGAAGATTTTACAAGCAGCGGTCTGGGCTAAAAATGGATATGTGAATCTTGATAGACGGGACGCAAGTACAGGTCATCGGATAGCTATAGATGAGGGTGATGGAGAATCCGTACCAGCAAGGCGGCTGGATGATATTCTGACAGAGGCGGGAATTGTTGATATAGACTTAATGAAAATGGATATTGAGGGAGCAGAAAGTGATGTCGTTCCTGTAAATGAGGAAATATTTAAGAGAACCAAAATTCTGGTAATAGAAATTCACACAGACCGAATAGATCCTGCACGAGTTTATAATATCCTGGCAGGAAGCTTTTCGCATTGTTGGAAGGTATCAGGGAGAAACGTACAAAAGCCGGTATTAATTCTGGCACATAAAGACATCCCGATTTCTGATGCAGTTCCTGTCAATCTAAAAAATAATATTGACTTACCATCAGCACAAAGGAGTGATGATTAGGCTGTGCGATTATTACTTATTACTTTTGTACTTGATGAGACCCATCCTGCGCTTGCATGGCAGGTGTTCGTTGTGCGCGAATTGGCAAAAAAGGTTGAACGGCTCTATGTACTTACTTCAATGGTTGGTGAAACAGGCAGCCTGCCCTCGAATGTAGAGATAATAGTACCGCCGGTACGCCCCTTAGGTATTCCTCATCGGTTCGGTGGGCGCTGGGCATTTAACCGGGAGTTATACCGGTTATGTAAAAAACATAGTATCAACGCCGTATTTGTTCATATGGCCATGGAATGGGCATATATCCTGTATCCTGGCTTTAAATTATTAAAGCTGCCTGTAGTAATGTGGTATGCGCATGGGTCTGTGACGTATAGACTGCGTTTGGCAATTCACTGCGTAGATCGTGTTGTGACTTCTACGCCAGAAGGTTGCAGGGTGGATGATAAAAAAATAAGGGTTATTGGGCAGGCAATAAATACAGAGCGTTTCAAGATTGAAAGTAACAGGTTATTGGAAAATGTTTTATATGTAGGCCGTATTAGCCAACGCAAGCGTGTCGATTTAATATACCAGGTGTATAAGGAATTACATGATGTAGAGGGCAACGGCGATAGTATCTGTTTTGATATAGTCGGTGCTCCTCTTAACGAAGAAGATCTGAGGTATGACTCAAAATTAAGGACCACAATTTGGCAGGATAGAATGGAAGGCAATTTCAAGATTTTAGGTCTGGTTCCATACGAGAGGATCCCAGATTTTTATGAAACGGCTTTTCTTCATATCAATGTCAGTGAAACGGGCAGTATGGACAAAACAGTTATGGAAGCGCTTGCTTCAGGATGTCCTGTTTTAACCAGCAATTCTGCATTTTTTGAGTTACTTGAGGAATATCCGGAGTTTCTAATAGAAGATGACAGGCCGGAAGCAATCGCTGAAAAAGTTCAGCATATCTACCAACGGCGTGAACAATACAATCCTCATAAATTACGGTCGATGGTGCAGGATGGACACGACCTGGATACATACGCGGATCGCATATTGAGCTCATTCCGGGGCTTAGAGTGTTAGGGAGTCTGGTTGTTATAATTTATGTCTAATATTTTTCATATTATACAAATAGGCCTGGATGTAGATGTATTTAATGAAAATGCAGCTCAGGACTCCAGATCAAGGCAAATTTCTTATGCTCAGCAGTTTAAAAAAAATAATAAAAACATACACCTGACCAATATAGTACTGACACAGAACCGCACGCTTAAGGTGGAAGAACTGGAAGACGTAACATTTATCCCATGTCCATATTACCGACTGCGTCATGTTGTCTCACTAGCAATATTTCTTAAAAAATTTAATAAAGATAATAAGGTTCTCCTTATAACTACTCAGGATATTCATGGGATATTCTGGGGAGCAATATTATTTTCACGTTTTGCAAAAGTACCGGTTATAGGCCAAATTCACTACGATTTATCTAGCTCCTATGCACGAGAAGAGTTATTTGTGAATTTATATGGACGGCTATATGAACGAACTGCGCTTCGACTTATGCTGCTTTTTGATGGGATTCGGGTGGTAAATAGCAGCACTAAAAAATTCCTTGAAACACTTGGTTATAAAAAACCTGTCTGTGTATGTCCCGTCCCTGTTACTAGCTCTTCAATTGACACTATCGAGAGTAACGATAGATGGAAATATCCAGGGGCTCTACGCGTACTTTTTGTTGGAAGATTTGTGCGAGTCAAGAACCTTGATTGTTGGATAGAAACCGCAGGAATAGCAGTGTTGGAAAATGAAAACATAGAGTTTGCGATGATTGGTGATGGAGATGAGAAGGAACGACTGGAAAAACACTGTGAAAAAATCGAACTCAGTGACAGAATCCAGTTTGTCGGTGCCTTGACACCCGAGCAACTGGTTAGCTGGTACGCTAGTGCGGATGTGTTGTTGCTTACATCTAATCATGAAGGCTTTGGTAGGGTGGTGGTGGAAGCGATGAATTATAATGTAGTGCCTGTATGTAGGAATGTAGCCGGCCCAAAAGATATAATCAGTCATGGCATTGACGGCTTTCTAGATGAGGCTAATCCTGAATCACTGGCAAACTATTTATCAGAGCTTGAGACAAACCGCGACATGCTGCAGGCTATGGGAAATTGTGCCAGAAATACTGTAAATGAAAAATATTTGCCGGAAATATTACAAAAACGCTGGATAGATTTTCTTTTATCATACGTTCAGCAGCCTTTGGGAGCACATTAATATGGCCACTAAAAACCGGTTAGTTGCTGATCAATATATAAAATCAGGTCTCGAGTGAGAGTACTCCTGGTAACTAATGTTTTTCCTCCTGCAATTGGTGGCCCGGCAACCTTTGGTGCAAGACTGGCAGAGGAACTTTTTCAGGGTGGCCATAAAGTCAAAGTGGTTTGTGCGACAGAGGACTTTACTGCAACACACAGGTTTCCATTTCCTGTAGTACGAGCTGGATTCAGTGGGAATTTGCTTCAGCGTGAAATTAGTCTGCGCATGCAGTTGTTAAAGGCCAGCTTTGCCAGTGATATCATATATTGTATGGGGCTGGAGCATCAGACTGCATGGGCCAGTAGTATTTTACGCAAACCATTTGTTTTACGCATTGGCGGTGACAGTGTGTGGGAGGGTGCCAGAAACCTGGGCACTACTGACCTGGAACCAGAAGCATACTATGCAGAGATTTCACCGGATACCCGTCTGGAAGTGAAAATACCTGAACAGCGCCGCCTGATACAGCTTAAATCGGCAGCAACGGTTGTGTACGTGAGCAACTATTTAAAACAATTGGCCGGCGTTTGGAGCAGTAACCGCCCAGTTCGTGAATGCATTATACCTAACGGCATATCGACGAATGAAAAGTGGATATTACCGGGCCGCAAGGCTGATAAGCCAATGCGACTACTGTTCGTGGGCAGGCAGACAAACTGGAAAGGAGTCGATGCAATACTACTTGCCTTAAGAAATATAGAAGGCGTCAAATTGACCGTGGCAGGATCTGGACCGATGCTTCCGGCAAATATTGATCTTGCCCGGAGGCTTGGCCTGGGAAAGAAAGTTGAGTTCCTTGGGCACGTTGATACGAGAGGCGTGGAAAAGCTTATGACTAACCATCATGTACTTATTCTCCCCTCTTTGTATGAAGGGCTAAGTAATACCTTACTGGAAGCAGGGGCTGCCGGTCTGGCATGTATTGCCTCTGACCGTGGCGGTAACCCGGAAGTTATTACACATAATGAAACAGGCCTTTTGGTGGATCCATTTACTATTGAAGACATCGGGTCAGCGATCAGGCTTTTATCGGATAACGATGAGAAAAGAAAGCAATTTGCAATGGATCACAGGATACGAGTTATGAGCGAATTTACGATGGAGCAATCGGTAAAAAGAACGGTCCAGGTATTAGAGGATGCCATCAGTCATTGATTATCATCGACAGAGAGATTGAAATCACGTGATATGAGAATAACATTGTTTATAGGTACCCTTGGGGCCGGTGGTGCTGAGCGGGCCTTGATAGTTCTGGCTGAAGGACTGCAGAAACATGGCCACGATGTGACCGTTTTGACATGGATTAATCAAGAGCATGATTTCTATCATGTTCCAGAAGGAGTGAAGCATGTCAGAGCAGAAATCCCGGAAGATGTTGTCTCGACGCGTTGGTATAACGCAGTAGGGATTATTCGTCGATTATTTGCGCTACGAAAGTCGATTAAAACCACTCAGCCAGAAGTTGTTATAAGCTTTCTCGACGGGAATAATGAGATGTTTCTGCTGGCGAGTATTAAAGAAAGATATATAAAAATTCTGTCATGCCAGATAGATATCGCTGAACATGATCACTTTAATTCCCGGTGGGATAAACTGCGAGAACTTATCTATAAATGGGCTGACCAGATTGTCTTTCTGGATAATGAACAGGCAGAGCGCGCTCATCAGCAATTTCCAGCATGGAATTGTGTGGGTATACCTAATCCTGTAGTCGATGTCAGTACGATACCGGATAAGCAGGCCAAAGAGATAATTGATAAACTTAAAAAATTTCCTGTTCGATTAGTGGCGATGGGGCGGCTTGCCAATCAAAAAGGTTTTGATTTATTACTTGAAGCATTCAATAAGGTTGTTCAACACTTCCCGCAAGCAGGGCTGGTAATCCTTGGGGAAGGGCCATTACGCGATGATTTGCAGGGTCAGATAAAGTTTTTAGGTCTTACAGATCATGTCCTTATGCCGGGACAGACATCAGGCCCCCATGCAGTGATCGCAGCCTGCGATATATTCGTTTTTTCTTCACGCTATGAAGGGCAGGGTCTGGCATTGGTTGAGGCTATGGCATGCGGTGTGCCCGCAGTATCATTTGATTGCCCGTCGGGGCCCGCCTACATTATTCAGGATCAAGTTGATGGTATTTTAGTACCGCCAGAAGATATAGATTCTCTGGCCGAAGCAGTAATCATGCTCTTGAATGATGAAAAGAAAAGGCTTGAATTCGCATTAGCTGCGAAGAAAGTGAGGGACAGGTTCTCAACCGACAGGATCTGCACGCGGTGGGAATACCTTTTTCACCAACCAGAAAGTTAGGCGAGTCTTAATGCGTAGCCCAAATATCACTGACCTTCCAGTAGTACCAAACAAGAAAGGCTGGCCCTGGTCGGAGGGTAGTCTAAACTTGCCAGAGATTTTGCCTGATGGACAGGAATGGCCTCGAATTAGCATAGTGACACCCTCATACAACCAGGGACAGTTCATAGAAGAAACTATAAGATCAGTACTACTCCAGGGATATCCAAATTTTGAATATTTTATTATGGATGGTGGCAGTACCGATGATTCAGTAGAAGTTATTAAGAGATATGATGAATGGTTAACATACTGGGTAAGCGAACAAGATGGTGGCCAGTCCTGTGCTGTTAATAACGGGTGGAAAAAATCGACCGGAACTATTATTGGCTGGGTGAATTCTGATGATTTGTATATGCCTGGTGCTTTTCATGATGTTGCTCAGACATATCACGATAATCCGAAAAGTATTGTTATTTGTGGAGAGGCAATAATTTCTGATGAAGACTTGCGAGTTAAATCAGTCAAAAAGCCTTACACGTTTGATATAGAACGGCTTTTACTTGGTGGAAATGTGCCAGGACAGCCATCCGTATTTATAGTAAAGAAGGTTTTTAAAGAAATTGGTGGCCTGGACGAATCACTGCATCAATCTATGGATAGGGATTATTGGGTACGTATTTCCATGCGATATCCGCAAGGACCATATATTTATAAGAAAAAGGTATTCGCTATAGCAAGAGATTGGAGCGGCACAAAGACAGCAACTGGTTTTTACAACATAAAGAAGGAAAGAATCAGAATTTTGGAGAAGGCTTTCTCAGATCCGGAGATAACAAAGGAGTTGCTGGATAAACAGGCGGTATGTTTTAAGAAGGTTAAACATCGTTTGGCAATACTCGCACAGAGTCATGCATACGCTTCGATAGAAGCTGGGCATACCTTAGCTGCCTGGCGCTATGCGGCTGAAAGCTGGACTCTGTCTCCCTCGCCCTACGGTATATGGCATACGCTGCGTTTATTTATCCGTGCGATAATACCAAGGAGCATTACGAAAAACAGGCTGAAAGGTTCCCGATGAGCTGGGGCAAAAAATACGGTCTTTAGTCGGGAGCCTTTGATTAATTTGTAATTGCGAGGAATGCAATGGCTAATTGATCAGAGATCCCTTAACGTTTTATGGCAGGTAGTGTTCAATATTCTGTGTCATTCCATTAAACTCAATGCGAAAGCACTAAGGAGTGACTCATGTCCCAATCATTTGATTTTGATAAAGCCCT
>JBLYYR010000006.1:0-8804 GCA_048550195.1 Arenicellales bacterium | reverse complement strand
GGCCCGGTCCTTTACCAGAAGCACAATGCCGTAGATGTGCGCTTCAGGCCTCGCCCTACGGGGCTTACAGGCTGATCCACACTCTGCGTTGACACTTTTCACCAGACCCAGGCATGCTTTCAAAGCATCGCCTTGATTGTGGATCAACCTGTAAGCCAGAGATATACCATAATTAATCAGAGGCTCCCTAGTATTCACTTTACATTCATAAAGCACTATGAAAATGACTATATTGATTTCCCCAACTCTGAAAACTCTTGCTGTTATCCTTCTGTTTAGTACGGCCTCAGTCGTGCATGCACAACCCTCATCAGACTCAAACAGCGATATAGAAATTGAAGAAAATATACCACAGGGCGATTTCTGGAAATACCAGGAGCTTGATGAAGACCAGCATTCTGATCCAGTTTCAGAAGGCTTTGAGTACGTACTTAACACTTCACACCGGTTCGCCAACTGGATAGATCATTTTTTCGATGATGACCGTACCAGAGGTATCAAAAATACTACACGGATCAAACTCGGATACTGGGCCTTCCAGGATAAAGATAATAAATATGATGATTCTGACTTCAAGTTCAATATAAGGATAAAACTGCCAGGACTTCAGAAACGTGCTCAGTTTATTCTCACCAACGACCCGGATGACGACCTGTCCAGCAGCCCTTCGGGTGGAGTCTTCCCTGACCAGGTAAGAGATGATGAAACAGTGGCAGGGTTTCGCTTTTTTGATCTTGCCGGTCTGGGTAAAAAAATCCCTGGTCAATTCAGCACTGCAATGGGTGTCGGGTACAGTGACAATAGCCCGACATTCAGGATCGAACCGCGTTATATACATACGCACGACTTCAATATCTGGTCGACGACCTTCCTGCAAAAGATACGCTGGCATTCAAAGGATGGGTGGAGTGCAGAAACTCGCGTCGATTTTGACCGCGCCCTGAGTAAGAAATACTTCCTGCGCTTTAATAACGAAATCTTCTGGGAGGAAAAAGAGGAAGACTTTGAAGGTTTTGAATTCCGACCTCGTATCATCCTGTCTCGTCGCTTCTCCTACAAACAGGCACTACTGTATGAATGGAACAACCTGTTTCGCAGCGAGCCCAGCTTCGACCTGAATACCACCTCACTCGCTGTCCGTTACCGCCGTCAGATTTGGCGCCCCTGGCTGTTTGTTGAGGTCGCCCCGCAGGTCGCCTTCCGCGATGATGAAGACTGGAAGGCAGCGCCAGGAATTTTTGCCAAGATCGAAGTATTACTCAGGAAAACAGATAAATAAGTCATGCAAACACTGGCAAGATTCTGCATCTGATCAAGATGAAATTCCTTTTCTAGTCTCTATCGTACTTCTGCACTTGCCTCTGCCATACGTACCTTGTTCCGTCGCAGACTTATAAGATAATGGTAGGGTGTAATCAGGCTAGCCCATGTGATCACAGATTTCTGGTCGTTGACAGCGGCTTTCGAGCGAGGTTTAAAAGGAAGACTGGGATTATGCTTAACTATTTTTCGCCTCATGGGGGGGCGTTTTTCTCTTGCCTTAGCGATGGCAATCTGATACGTCAGGGGTAATCCATCAGACCATTTGTCGACGACATTGTGGTGTCTTTCAAATAGCCCCTGAAGCTTTGGATGTTCGTAAAAGAAGGGGACGATGACCAGAGGGCGAATTTGTGCAGCCAGTGCAAGATCTGCAGCAGAAAACGATTCACCCACTACATAGGGCCTGGTATCCAGTTGGCTAGCCAGATCTACCAGGTATTCTTCCAGCCCTTCATATAAGCCGAGTTCTTCTGAACGATAAAATTCAAAGCGTTTTGTCAGCAACAGCCCCATTGCAGCACCAGATAAATGGCGAATACCTGGCAAACAAAAAAAACCATTGGCTCGGTGACTGAAGAATAGCTCCGATAGATGGTCCGGGCTCTCTAAAATCAGCTGGGTATACCCCATACGACGTGAAGGGATAGCAAGCATACTATCGAATTCAAGTAGTCGGGTATCTATTTCCGCTCGATTGGCACGGTCTCCAGGAAAAAGCCTTGGCGAATCTGGATAAGTTTCAGCCAGATAACGTAGAACAGGCGTTGAATCCATGGTGAATTGATCAGTCTGTGAATCAAGAATAGAGGGTACGGTGTAGGCAGGAAGTTGTTTTGGCAGTTTGTGCTTTTGCAGGATCTGTTTATGAAAGGGATCGACCGAAACAGCTTGCCAGGGTAATTCCATGTAATTAAGCGCAAGTTTTACTTTCTCGCAATAATGAGACCAGTGGAATTCATACAGCGTGATCATAAATTGACCGGGGCTAGTAACGAGAATAGTACATGCTACAACTCTATGTTATTGCAACGGTGCATGTTCAGTCCAGTCACCACTTTGAGGCAAAAACTCCGCATCTTCTTTTAATTGTACTGCTTCATCGACCATCCCCATGGCTTCCAGTATATTAGCTTTTAGCAACATTGAATCGCGGAAGTTCGGGGCAAGACTTAGCGAATTGTTGACGGAGATCAGCGCACTACTGTCGTTTCCTGTAATAAATAAGGCTATGGCGAGATTGTGGTAGCCCTTTTGATAAGTCGGATCAAGAGTAACCGTCGTCCTAAAGTGCTCTATCGCTTTGGTAAACTCACCTTTTTGCGCGAGAACCACGCCCAGGTCATCATGTGCTTCTGCATTATCCGGATTCAGCTTGATTGCCTTGCTTAAATCCTTGAAGGCATTCTCTTTATCGCCTAACCAGATGTATCGAACGCCTCGTTTGGTGTAGGCCAGAGAGCTATCTGGATTACGCTTAATAAAAACACTTAGATCAGCTATCCCCTCTTTAACAAAACCCTGCCGACCCCGGGTCATGCCACGGCCATAGTATGCAGCATCAAGGTCATCATTGATTGATAAGGCTTTGCTGTAATCTTCTTCTGCACTATCAAATTCATGTATCAGAAAATATGTATCGCCTCTTGAAATATACAGTTCAGCCTCGCCTGGTGATTTCTCGATTTTCAGGCTCAAATCATCAATGATTTTTTCGGCTTCTTCAGAAGTAGAAATGCCCGATGGATCCATCAATGCTAAAACAGGCTGTGACAAAAACAGAACCATAGATACAAACAGTGCAGGTTTAAATGAAATCATGATCAACTTTCCTTCTGATATTCCGAGTATTCTGAGTATTCTGAGTATTCTGAGTATTCTGAGTATTCCGAGGACAGTATACTTAATTGTCTTCCGGGGGCAGTATACTTATTTATCTCTATTCGAATTAGAGGCTCCTTAAATCAAAGTTTCTGCGTCGCCACCATTTACTTACCCCGCTGGCACTAATGTTCACGATATATCCCGGGCTATCAACAACACTCATGCTATGCAGTTTTTTTGATTTCAATAAATCAAGCAGGGGTCTGAACACGCTATTTTCAAGTTTTTTCAAGGCTTTCATACCTTGATCCATGTCGCCGGATTGTAAGGCCGCTCGTGCATCTTCCAGCATAATTATCTGCTCACTCTTTGATGCAAAATCACCATATATTGTCGACATATCATCGGTTAAACCTTTAAGTTTACAGCCGCTTTGTCTGGCCAGCCCCTGCATAAACAGGCTGTCGCCTCGTAGGCAAAACTGATGCCTGTTTGACAGCTCAGGTAGATTGCCTCCGCCCCACAGCCATAGTCCATTGATAGCGGCAAGCCCCTGCTCAGTCCTTTTTTCATTTACCGGGTGACTGAACAGCAACATCTGCAGTTCCATTAGCCAGCGATGCCATTGAGTACTGTTTTCTCCTGCAGGCATAAGATTGAAAACATCCCGCCCCACCACTCGCCATGCCGGGGTAGTCGTGATGTCCGGGTTCTTATCAAGTTTCAAATACCATCGGTTGTTATCCAGCACCTCAACATGCCAGCCATCTTCCGCAAAATGCTGATTGATGCTGTCTGTCAGTGCCTTCGATTCATCCAGATCAAGGCTCAGCACAGATGGAAAACTCATCATCAAATAATTCTGGTCTCCCTGCAGATTCACCGGGTCTGCACGAAACCAGTAGCCATCACTGCTGTGATCCACAGCCAGCTTTTCAAGGGCCGCTACCGGTACGTCATCTTCTTTATTGCCTGGCCAACCAAGCCGGTTTAACAGCAAAGTCTCGGATTCAAACGTGCTTTTAGAGTGATTATCGCTGCGTTTGAGCAGATGCTGTAAAGCCGGCATAGCCGGCATTTCTTTGTTTGCATGGCGCATCAATGCCCATAAGCCAGGTATATAGACGGTTATACTGTTGTTTTTCAATGGGCAGGTTATCCTGAGATATTCATTGGGCAATAATAATGATTATTGCAGAAATTAAAACATGGGCATTTTTGTGTGTCGCTCAGGGAGTCTCCGGTTACATGCTGGAATCTTTAATTTTGCCTCTATATACTCCATATATCACATATACACTTAACCCTATTGACTGAATGATCAAGTTCAGCTCCGGAACTCCCGATAAACATGAAAAACATACTTAATTTCTTTGTACGAATATTTGGCCAGACTCTGTTTGCTATTATCAGTTTTTTCGTCATCATCTTCCTTTTCAGCCTGTTTTTCATAGGGCTGGGTACTGGCGTTGGTGTCAGCACCAGCAGCTTCAGTAAACTGAAAAATGTTGAAAATACTGGTTACAGTTATGTATCAGGCGATGAAGACAGCAAAAACAAGCTGCTCACTGTACCGGTTAGCGGCATCATCCTTGGCAGCGCGCCGGAAGAAGATTTCAGCTTCGGCCTCAGAGATTTCCTGACCTACGGCTACGACATCGTTGATACACTGGAAGATGCCGCTGAAGACGAAAGTATAAAAGGCATATTCATGCCGTTTCGCACTCCCGGCGGCACTATCTTTGGTTCTCAGGCCATCTACCGTGCTATCAATAAGTATCGTGAAGATACCGGCAATCCGGTTGTTGTGTATATCGAAGGCATGTCTGCTTCAGGTGGCGTTATGGCGATGGTGGCTGCAAATAGTATCTATGCCGACTACGGTAGCCTGATTGGCAGTATCGGCGTGCTGGGTCCTTCGCTGACCTACTTTAATAAACCCATTGCCACCGACGGCGGGCTATTTGGTGGCGGTATTGTCACTGAAGGTGGAATTGAACAAACTGCGATAACAGCCGGTCGGGGCAAAGATATCGGCAACCCATTCAGAAAACCCAGTGAGGAGGAAGTTGCCAATCTTAACGCCGGAGTCGACAATGAGTACCAGAACTTCGTTAGCCATGTTGCTAAAAACCGCAATATGGAGCATGACATGATACGCAACGAAATGGGCGCCCAGATTTTCGATAACAAAACAGCTCAGGCTTACGGTCTGATCGATGGCACACAATATCGGAGCGAGGCCATCAATAGCCTGGCAAAACTGGCCAAACTCAGTGATGACTACAAGCTGGTCAAGCCTGTATACAGCAGAGAAAATCTTATGAATCAGTTGCTTGGCGTTATCTACAAGCCATCACGACTTCAGTCAGGACAGCTTGCTGAGAAGCTTCTGCGCCAGCAGATCTGTGGTGATAACCGCCAGTTGACGCTTGCTTATCACGGCTCCCTGTCCAGTAGTATTTGCCATTAGAGAGAAACCTTCCTGTTTATGAGACCAATAATACTCACCGGGCTACTGCTGGCGACCGTATCAGTACCCGCCTACACAGCGACAGTCAGAATGATGGGTGCAGGCAACGTCACGTGTAAAGAATGGACCCAGTTACGCACATCAATGGAATATTTCAGTGCCGGCAACTGGGTGCTGGGGTTTCTCTCATCAACGGCCTGGAATACTGGCGAAGATATACTCTCTGCTAAAAAGGCCGACAGCCTGTTCAAAGCAGTTGATGAATTTTGCAGCATAGAAACCGATCAAAACATTGCAGATGCGGCAGTTGAAATAGCCAGTCAGATGCTGGATAAAAACCCGCTAGAATAGACCTGGGCCGTAGGTTGGGTTGAGTTGAGCGCAACGAAGCCCAACAGCAATCTTTGATCGGACAGAGACCCGCACTACCCCCCTTATTATCTGCATACCGCCAGTTTTTGTTGGGATTCGCCGTGCTCAGCGCCAACCTACCCTGCTTTTTATTACCTGAAATCTTGAAATCCCTGAACACCTTTATTTATGTACAAATATTTAAAAAAAATAAATAAAAACAATATAATATGATAATTATCTAATGTAATTTATTACATATAAACTCAAAAATATATTATTTAAAAGAATAATAGAAATCAATAGCTTATTAAATAAAGTTAAAGTATAAAAAATTCACATGTTTTACCCGCATCCGGGCTTGAAAGTTCTCAAAAAGTTCACTATCCTAGCAAGGGAGCATTATGAGAACTTTAAGGTAATAAAACATGCTGACAACACAACAAAAACGGGTACTGGACTTCATTCGTGCCTTTATTCACCGTAATGGGCACTCCCCCAGCCTGCGGGAAATTGGTGAAGGAATCGACATTCAGTCACGTGGTGCGGTACACCGTCATGTGCAGACCCTGATCGACCGCGGCATGCTTAAACGCACCCGCAGCGGCTGGCGCACGCTGGAACTGGTTGAAACAGATGAGGCCTCCCCCAGCCTCCCCCTGCTCGGTAAAATTGCCGCCGGCCGCCCGATTGAGGCCATCCCTGGCCATGATGAGATCAATATTGCTGAAATGCTGCTGGGTGAGGAGCGTTACGTCCTACAGATCGAGGGCGATTCCATGATCGAAGCCGGTATCCTTGACGGTGATCTGGTGGTGATTCAGCACGCCGATACAGCAAGTGACGGTGAAATCGTTGTCGCCCTGATCGACGATCAGGAAGCGACTCTCAAACGCCTGTTTCATCTCTCCGGACGACGTATCAAGCTGGTAGCTGAAAACCATAAGCTGTTGCCACTGATCTACCCGGCTGACCGTGTCCGCATCCAGGGCGTGCTGACCGGACAATTACGAAGCTACCGCTGATGGAAACTCCCAGCGAATGGCCACGCGCCATCATTCTGGCCGATATGAATGCCTTCTTCGCTTCTATCGAACAGCAGGATCACCCGGAATGGCAGGGTCTGCCGATTGGCATTACCAATGGCCATCAGGGCACCTGTATCATCACCTGCTCCTACGAAGCACGCGCTTATGGCATAGTGACCGGCATGCGTGTCAAAGAGGCATTAAAGCTCTGCCCTGATTTCATTCAGTGCCCTGCCCGCCCACAACGCTACGCACAGGTTTCCAGCAACATCATGCGGTCGCTGCAGCAGATTACTCCGTATATCGAGATATTTTCTGTCGATGAGGCCTTTCTCGATGTCACCTATTGCCAGAAACTGCATGGACAGCCGGAAGAGATTGCGCGCAGGGTCAAGAAAATCATCTATCGGGTCTCGGGGGTACTTTGCTCGGTTGGCGTCAGTGGCGACAAAACCACCGCCAAATATGCCGCCAAGCTCAACAAACCCGACGGGCTAACAGTGATTCCACCCTGGCAGTCACGGCAGCGATTAAAAAATGTGCCGGTCACCGAGCTGTGCGGCATCGCCGGCGGCATTGGCCGCTTTCTTGCCGAACATGGGGTATACAACTGCGGCGACATGGAAAAACTGCCAATCAGCGTACTGGCCCGACGTTTCGGCAACCCCGGACGTCGCATCTGGTACATGTGCCAGGGTGCAGACCCGGATCCGCTGCAGCTCAATGTGCCGCCACCCAAGTCCATTGGTCACGGCAAAGTAATGCCACCCAACACACAGGACAAAGAGATACTGTTATTATATTTGCAGCATATGAGTGAAAAAGTGGCCAGCCGCTTACGCAAACACGGCCTGCAGGCACAGCGGTTCTATATTGGCCTGCGCTGCCCTGATGGCTGGCTTTCGAGCAAGCAGCGCAGCATCGTCGCAACCGATGACGGCCAGCAGATCATGGCATTGTGCCGCCTGTTCCTTAGCCAGCGCTGGCAGGACCAGGGCATCCATCAGGTACAGGTCACCGCACTCGACCCCCGCCCTGCCCGCGGGCAACTGGATATGTTCAATCATGGAGATCAAATGAAACAGGTCAATGGCGTCATGGACAACATCAACCAACGCTACGGCGAATTCACCCTGGCCCCTGCCCGGCTACTGAATCGCTCCAGCATGCCAAATGTGATTGCCCCGGCATGGAAGCCTTATGGGCACAGGCAAACGATATAAAACCGGAGTTTTAGGTATTATGTATTAAAAACCCTAAAACGTAAAACGTAAAACGTAAAACGTGGATTTTAAAATGTGCGGCGGCGTCTACTACACTCATAAGGGGCAGGATATCCGGGTCTATTTTCCTAACCCCAAAGCCATGTTGCCGGTACGGGCAAAGACAGGTGAAATCCAGTTGTTGCCCTGGGGGCGACGCAGTGAGCAGCCAGGTCGTTTACCACGAGGCGGCTGGGCACGGCAGGATTCTATTTACAGCGGACGCTGGGAACGCTGGTTTCCGGTACCGGTGAAGATCCCGGTTAAGTCCTTTATGGAAAAAGATATCGAAGGCCACAGTCACTGGTATGACCTGACCAAAGGCAAGTGGATACAGGGCCTGGTTGCTCGCGACCAGTATGAGCAACGGGTTTATGTTGTGACGATTGAGCCGGAGATGGAGGATGCAGTGCATGATAGGTGGCCGAGGATTTTGAGTTAGTGCTGGCGCACGGCTGGGTTCTCTTTCTTTTTTATTTATTTTCTTGAATTAACCCGTGTTTTTCGCCCTTTATGGGCGAGTGACTTTTCTTTGCTTGCTCAAAG
>JBLYYR010000005.1:0-2802 GCA_048550195.1 Arenicellales bacterium | reverse complement strand
TCCCTACCTTGCTGCAACGCTTGCACTGGCGGCAGGATTGGAAGGAATAAGAGAAGCTATTGATCCTGGCAGTCCACAGGAAGACAACCTGTATGAATTAACTGAAGAAGAAAGGGCTGATCGTGGTATCGAGTTTCTTCCCAAGAACCTACTCGAAGCAGTAGATGCTTTTGCGGATGATCCTTTTGTCTCCGCGGCGCTGGGCGAGGAACTTCGCGATGAATTTATTAAATATAAGCGAGAGGAATGGAATGCCTATCATCAGTCGATATCGGCCTGGGAGATTGAGCGCTACAGCCATCTGTTCTAGTGAAGTGTTTGCTTAAACACAAGGTTAAAAAATATTTTATAATGGCGAGAATCAAATGAGTCGAAAACCGAAGAATCCCAGAGAAGTACTCTACGAAGATACCATACCCGGTGGCGCTCACTGGTCTATGCTATTGCGACAAGGCATGATTTTGCGCCTGGTGGACAATGAAGGCGGTGCCAATGCAGGCATGTTGTTCTTCAATCCTACTGATCATCTGGAGCGCTATAATGCCCCTGATACCCTGAAATGCCAGCACACCTTCAAGCTAGGCAAAGGCCATTGCCTGTATTCTGATATGGGACGAATTTTCTGCTCAATCACCGATGACAGTGTTGGTTGGCATGATACGGTTGGTGGCAATAGCAATAGCCAGGGCGTAAGAAAAAAATGGGGTGATCACAATTACCAGGATTTCCACAATGACTGGTATCTGAATGGGCACGACTGCTTTCTTGTCGAAATGGCCAAGTACGGCATGAACCAGCGTGATATGGCCGCCAACCTGAATCTTTTCAGTAAAGTGGAGGTCGACGATGTCGGCAACATGCACTTCGTTGAAGGTAACAGCAAGGCAGGTGACTTTATCGAACTCCGATTCGAGATGGATACCCTGGTGGTATTTCATACCTGTCCGCACCCTATGAACCCCGCCGCTGAATATCCAAAAAAGCCGGTGACCTTCCAGTTGATGGAGGCATCCAGGCCATCAAAAGATGATCTATGCAGAAATTCACGTGAAGAAAATCAGCGTGGATTTAAGAATACTGAACTCTACAACCTGGGGTGTCACTGCCGATGATACAGGAAAGCATATTCGATCCAGGCCAGGCGAGTTTCCGGAAAACTATACTGGCGGGCGATTACTTTATTCATGTCGTTAAACGCGGACAGACTTTTAGAATTCTCGACCTCGAAGGCAACCAGGCAGCTGACACACTGTTTTACAATGCCAACGATCCTGCTGAGCGTTACAGCGCCATTGACACGATAAGAGAGCAGGGCAATATTTACCTGACCGCTGGATCGAAATTACTCTCTACACAATGTAATGAAATGCTGGAAATTGTTGCCGACACCTGCGGCCGCCACGACACCCTGGGAGGTGCCTGTGCAACAGAAAGCAATACTGTGCGCTATGCGCTGGAGAAAAAGTGCATGCATGCCTGTAGAGACAGCTGGATGCTGGCAGTTGCTGAGCATGAAGAGTTTGGAATTAGCAAACGCGACATTACGCATAACATCAATTTCTTTATGAATGTGCCGGTGACAGCAGACGGGCAGCTGACTTTTGAGGACGGTATTTCAGATGCGGGAAAATATGTGGAGATGCAGGCATTAATGGATGTCATTGTGCTGATATCAAATTGTCCTCAGTTGAATAATCCTTGTAATGCCTATAACCCTACTCCGATTGAAGTACTGGTCTGGGATTAGGTTTATTAGCAGATAGTTGACACCGGGACGACCCGGTGGAACATTGTATTACTGCAGGACGGCCTGCAACCAGACAATGAAACTCGTATGTTTACTAAAGTTCTTATTGCCAATCGAGGCGCGATTGCCACCCGTATAATACGTACACTTAAACAGATGGGCTGCCAGTCAGTAGCTGTATACAACGAAGCGGATGTTGACTCTCTGCATGTGCAGAATGCGGATGAAAGTTATTCACTCGGTGAAGGTCGTGCCGCAGAAACCTACCTCGACCAGGACAAACTCTTCGACATCATTAAAAAGAGTGGTGCTGAGGCTGTCCATCCCGGGTACGGTTTTTTAAGTGAGAACCACGATTTCGTCAAACGTTGTGAAGACAACGGTATCGCATTTATTGGTCCGACCACCGGACAGATGCAATCGTTTGGATTAAAGCATACCGCCCGCCAGCTCGCGGAAGAAAATTCAATACCATTACTGCCGGGTACGGGGTTGCTCGATAGTATTAACGAAGCTGTTGCACAGGCCAGTGATATTGGCTACCCAATAATGCTGAAAAGTACAGCTGGTGGTGGCGGCATTGGTATGCAGCTTTGCTGGAATCAGCAGGAGCTTGAGAAAGCCTTTGATTCAGTACGGCGTTTAAGTGAGAACAATTTCTCTAATAGTGGTGTGTTCATTGAAAAGTTTATTGAGTATGCACGGCATATAGAAGTGCAGGTGTTTGGTGATGGTCATGGCAAAGCTATAGCTATCGGTGAACGTGACTGTTCTACACAGCGGCGAAATCAAAAAGTACTTGAAGAAGCGCCAGCACCGAATATTCCTTCTGATGTAAGAACGGCTTTGCATCAAACAGCAGAACAACTTGTTAAAGCGGTTAACTATCGCAATGCCGGTACAGTAGAGTTTGTATATGATCAGAATACTGACCAGTTTTACTTTCTTGAAGTAAATACGCGCCTACAGGTCGAGCATGGTGTAACCGAACAGGTCTACAATATTGACCTGGTCGAGTGGATGACCAGGCTCGCTGCAAATGAACTGGATGATCT
>JBLYYR010000004.1:0-3548 GCA_048550195.1 Arenicellales bacterium | reverse complement strand
GTTTAGCTCTCTTTCAATTTCATTTTGGATAAGGTCATACCGTTTTGACCAACCACTAAGATTACCTAGAATGCCAACGAGAACTTGTGCATTCTTTGGTAAACCCATAATTCTAGCTATCTTTTTAAGTTCTTTACCTTGTTGATTTGACATAGCTTATCCCAGTATCCCGAGTCGAGTAGTATTGCGTTCTAAGTTCAGCATCACTATTGGTAAATTATTTGATTTTACTTGTGTAAACAGTCTGTCTATTAAATTCATTTATTTATTGACTACACACGCCATTTTATTGACTAAATTCACACATATTTTTCCAGTGATATTGATAGTCTATATAAAACAGCAATGGGGTGCGAGAGTGAGGTAATAACACGTGCAGCATACACGTACCCCTCCCGCATTTTGGTTTTGCACGGGAAGTGTGATTTATTCAGCGGCGCGACTGGTTGCCAGTGTGCAGCGGGTAAATGCATACACTTACTCATGCGCGATACACTGAAATAGTGATGTATTTGGAAGAATATTATCAGTAGGGTGATTTGGTAATTCAACTGGCTGCATTAAGCCTGGTATTACTACGAAACAGCGTGCTGTCTATGTGCTGTCTGGCATAAAAAATGGCCTAGACGAAAGCGCCTAAGCCATTGATTTATTTGGTGGGCCGTGAAGGATTTGAACCTTCGACCCGCTGATTAAGAGTCAGCTGCTCTGCCAACTGAGCTAACGGCCCGTGAAAAAATCGGGGCCAGAGTCTTGACTCTGACCCCATTTTTTTAATGGGGTGAACGATGGGACTCGAACCCACGACGGCCGGAATCACAATCCGGGGCTCTACCAACTGAGCTACGCTCACCATAAACTTTTCTGGCACCAATAATGGTGCGCCCGAGAGGACTCGAACCTCTAACCTACGGCTTAGCTTACCACTACAGTTTTCACTGCCACCAACAAATGTTTGTGGGTGTTTGTGGTCTGGACTATATCTTCACCATCTCAGGTGGGACACGTATAGTCTCTACGGATCCCGGCGTTTCCTTTCCCTGTTCTACCAGCTTACGCTCATTCGATCAGGTATGGCCTTTCGACCACCGGTTTCCTCGGTATTGCCAACGCTTGCACGTAAGGTTTCACCGATACAGTATCCTCCACTTCGCCCGTTCTGTTTCCGGACGAAGGCTCCTAAGCAACAAACCAGGGTGATCTATGATGAATCAGAGATCAACCAGGCGTCAGCTGAAGGCCGTTGCTCTATCCGGTTGAGCTACGGGCGCCTTAACGGCATTATAAGGTCTGCCGGGTTTTCAGTCACCTGTGGACCCGGCAGTCCTGATAAATCTGGTCGGGGTAGAGAGATTCGAACTCCCGACATCCTGCTCCCAAAGCAGGCGCGCTACCAGACTGCGCTATACCCCGTTTTCTGCCTATTCGGCCAGCCAAAGCCAGTCCGAAAGGACGGACGCGAGACTATACTTTTTGTGCTGTCTCAGGTCAATGCGAAAAATGACCAAAAGCCCTCTTGAATTTGCCTCTAACGACGCTATATATCTCCTTATTTAGCTAATTTGATGTCACCCGAGGATAAAAACATGGCCAAGAAAGCCAAAGCAGAAACCCATAGTTTTCAAACCGAAGTGCAGCAGCTGCTGCACCTGATGATTCACTCTCTTTATTCACACAAGGAAATCTTCCTGCGTGAACTGATCGCCAACTCCTCAGATGCCTCCGACAAACTGCGTTTTTTGAGTGTTCAAGATGCAACATTGATGGAAGATGGTGAAGAGCTTGCTATCACCATTGATGTCGACAAGGAGGCCCGTACCCTGACCATTTCAGATAATGGCATTGGCATGAGCCACGATGAAATCATTGATAACCTGGGCACCATTGCCAGTTCCGGTACTAAACAGTTTGTAGAATCCCTAAGCGGCGATGAAGCCAAAGATGCCACTATGATCGGCCAGTTCGGTGTTGGTTTCTATTCTGTATTCATGGTGGCGGATAAAGTCACTGTAGTATCCCGTCGTGCCGGTGAACCGGCCGATTCAGCCGTCATCTGGACCTCTAACGGTGAAGGCGAATATCAGCTTGAGTATACTAAGCGCGATAATCATGGCACCAGCATTACTCTGCATTTGCGTGAAGACGAAGACGAGTTCCTTGAAGCTTTCCGTTTGCGCAGCATCGTAGAAAAATATTCCGACCACATCACCCTGCCCATCCGCATGAAAATGGATGAGGAAAAGGATGAGCTGGAACAGGTCAACAAAGGTGCAGCACTGTGGGCACGGGCTAAGAATGATATTTCTGAAGAGGAATATAATAACTTCTACACCACGCTGTCCTATGACCCGGAACCACCAATGTCGGTTCTGCATAACCAGGTAGAGGGCAAACTCGAATACACGTCCCTGCTCTATATCCCGTCCAAGGCTCCGTATGACATCTGGGACCGTGAACACCGCAAGGGACTGAAATTGTATGTGCGCCGCATCTTTATTATGGATGATGCCGAGCACCTGATGCCGCCTTATCTGCGCTTTGTTAAAGGCCTGGTGGATTCTGCTGACCTGCCGCTGAACGTCTCGCGTGAATTTCTGCAGAAGAACCGTGCCATCGATACCATACGTTCGGCACTGGTAAAGAAGGTTCTTGGTGAACTAAAGAAGACCGCCGACAAGCGGCCTGAAGAATACGCCAAATTCTGGAAGGAATTCGGCAAGATCATCAAGGAAGGTGTCGTGGATGACCACGAAAATAAGGAAAAGGTCGCCGAGCTGCTGCGTTTTGCCAGCACGCATAACGATGATGATGCACAGAGCGTCTCGCTGGATGATTACATCTCGCGCATGCAGGAAGATCAGAAAGAGATCTACTATGTGACGGCCGATACCTGGAAAGCCGCTGCCACTTCGCCTCATCTGGAGATCTTCCGTAAGAAAGGCATCGAAGTGCTGCTGCTAAGTGACCCAATCGATGAATGGGTGGCCAACCACCTGATCGATTACAAGGAAAAATCACTGAAATCAGTCGCCAAAGGCGGTCTGGAACTCGATGACAGCGATTCCAAAGAATCGAAAAAAGAAAAGAAGGAAACTGAGAAGAAACTGAAAAAGCTGATAGAGGGCATCACAGAAGCCCTCGGTGACCGGGTCAAGGAAGTACGTATCAGCACCCGCCTGACTGACTCGCCTTCCTGCCTGGTGGCCGATGAAAATGACATCGGTGCCAATATGGAACGTCTGATGAAATCTATGGGACAGGATATACCGGGTACTGCACCGATCATGGAAATCAACCCTGATCATGATCTGATCAGCTATATGGACGGGCATCAGGACGAGCTGGAAGACTGGTCCGAGGTGCTGTTCGATCAGGCCCTGCTTAGTGAAGGCGGCAAGCTGGAAGCGCCGGCGGATTATGTGCGGCGGATAAATAAGTTGCTGACCAGTAAATTGGCCAGCTAGTGACAAACTGCTTGTAGGAGCGGCGGGCGGCGGGGGTTTGTTTTTGAAAGAGGTTTAGCGGCCCGCGGCGGGCCGACAAAAATT
>JBLYYR010000003.1:0-5640 GCA_048550195.1 Arenicellales bacterium | reverse complement strand
GGTCTTGACCTTAAAGTCCCGTTCAGGCTTGCCGAGAAGCGCAGGATGAGCTGGGGTTTCGGGGTTTGCTTGTTTGAGCATCGCAGGGAACCCGAAGGGCAAGTATGCGGGTGCTCTTTCTTTTGGTTACTTATTCTTTGAGCAAGCAAAGAAAAGTCACTCGCCCATGAAGGGCGAAACCATCAGTAGTGACCTGGCACAAGAACAAAAAAAGAAATGAACTCGTCCATGAAGGACGAAAAACTCTGACTAATTCAAGAAACTAGAATAATAAAGAACATCCTAAATGAGAGGAATAACCATTAGCCGTGCGCCAGCACACAAAAAAGAATCAATGTACTGCCCGCATAAAAACAGTCTTCAGCATATTTTCTTTTTTCCATTCTTCTATGCTGGTAGGACGCTGAACATAATACCCCTGGGCAAAGTGAACACCTATATCGCGAAGCATTTCATACAAGGTTTCATCTTCGACTGATTCTGCAATGACATAGAGGCCCAGCCCATAGGCAAGATGAGTTATGTTATTGACCATCATACGATCAATCGGGTCATCTGCCATGCCTTTGACGAACTGCCCGTCAATTTTCAAGAAGTCTACTTTCATTCGTTTCAGATAACCAAACGAACTCAGGCCAGCACCAAAATCATCCAGTGCGAAACGACAACCAATGTCACTAAGCCTGGCGATAAAATCCAGCGCAGTCTGAAAGTTTGTAATGGCAGCTGTTTCTGTAATTTCCAGCATAATCTGATTTGGATCAATTTCATACTCATTGATCATGCTGATGATGAATTCACTGACTTCAGGATCACCTAGTGACTGCCCGGAAAGGTTAATGCTGTACAGGTAAGTCAGAGATGAATCTGTATCTTTCCTGACATCACGGATCACCTCGAAGCTATGTCTTATCACCCACATATCGACATCACGCATCAACCCATAGCGTTCTGCGGCAGGAATGAATGCTGAAGGTGTCGCAATGCTACCATCATCCAGGCGCATACGTAACAGAAATTCCTGCACCTGGACATCAGCCTGTGCAGAAAGCAGCGGCGCCATAGTCTGTAACATTAAATAAAACTTATCATTACGCAGTGCGTCCTGAATCTTTTGTGACCACTGCATAAGCTCATGGTGCTGTGTAACTGATTTTTCTTCCGGTTTGTATACATGCACATAGTCCCTGCCAGATTCTTTGGCTATGTAGCAAGCAACATCGGCTGCACTCATCAACTCGGCATGCGTGCTCTTTGTGTCATTGACAGCAACAACACCAATACTGATACGCACATCAAACGCACGCCCATCCCAGCGAAAAACAAATTGCCTTACAGAAAGCCGTAATGAGTTAGTGATTGATATAGCATCCTCAATACTACAGTTGTGCAACAACAAGCCGAACTCATCACCACCGAGACGTGCCAGTACATCGTTGTCGCGAACTCGTTTACTAAGCAACTGGCTCAATTGTTTGAGTAAGGCATCGCCAGCAATATGTCCACATGTATCATTTACTATTTTGAACTGATCAAGATCCATGTAACACAGGACATGACCGGGAGCATTTTCATCACAGGTGAGAATAGCCTTTTTCAGATCATCTTCAAATTGTGCTCTATTTACTAATCCAGTCAGGGAATCATGACTGGCCTGGTATGACAGTTGATTTTTCAGCTTTCTCTCATGAGTAACGTCCCGCATTACAATAACTGAACCCATTTCACTTCCCTGGATATCTTTTAATTTTGAACATGAAATATCAACTAACAAAGGACTCTGGTCATCAGGCATAGTAAGAATTTTGGTAGACTTTCCGGCCGAGCTATCAGTAATTTCCTCCAGGCAGTGCCCCAGTGAATTATCGGTGCCTTCCTTGCCTTCCTTGCCTTCCTTGCCTTCATCGAGAAGTTGGACTACATCTTTAATCGGTTTTCCAAAGGCAGCATTATTGGTGGTGCCCAGAAATTTTTCTGCTACCGGATTCAGAAAAGTGATTTTCTCATGATCATCAGTGGTAATCACTGCATCGGTTATAGAACTTAAAGTTACTTCAGCTCTTTCACGTTCGCTGTACAGTTCCTTATATGCATTTTTCTGATTTATCGATGCGATCATCTGCTGCTTACGCGATACACTCCATATTCTTAGTACAATAAGTATCAATAGCATAACAGACACTGCTATGATTATTTGCATTAAACCGGGATGGTATTTTCTGCTCACTTTTAACAGGACATCACGGTTTGCTACTCTGATTACCCGCTGTTGTGTAAAGGCAGCGATACCAGTTGAAACTTTTTGAGCATTTTCTAGATTTTCAGGCGCCTTGCTTTCATCAGTTACAGGCAATTTTATATCAATCAATGTCAGATCTATATCAATACCTGGGAAGATTTTTATTACAGAAGAGAGGATTTTCTGCTGGTCAATATAGAGCATAACGGCACCATTAATCTGGTGCTTACTTTCCTGCAATGATTCAGGGTTCAGGCGGCCAAAGTAGGTATTTCTCAGCATGGCCAGGCCCGGCTTGCCGGTGAGAAATTCAGGACTATTGATCAGTGAGACCGACCTGTTTTTCATCGCAAGATTAACAGCTTCTTCAACCTCATTATTTACCAGCAAGTCCAGACCAAGTAATTGTGATGTCGTGGGTTCCAGAGGTACCAGCATGCTAGTCACCAGGTAGAAATTTCTCTTCCTGGCCTTAATAAAAGCATCCATATCCTGATCATACTCACGGATCAACATGCCAGCCATGCCACTGTCGTGCATGGTTTTTTCATAGTCATTTCGATCGCGATAGTGAATCCAGTCGAGTTTTGCCAGTGCATATATATAAGGATACGTTTGCACCAAATTTTGCAGAACACTATCGGCACGGTAGCCATCGACATCACCATCCTGACCAAATGTGACAAGGGCGGTAATGACGCCTTCTGCTGTTAATAGTCGCTGAGAAATCTCTTGATAAATAATGTCAGTATAATTCAGAAATTTCTTTTTCTCTGATTGATAATCAACAAGTATAACAACCAGACCACCTACTAGAACAAGGACGGCAAAGAAGAATCCAAGTGTGCGGGAGTGCCCCAATGATTTTCTATCTGCTGTCATCACTGGTTCCCTGACTGAATTTTTTTGCCCTGGCATGTAAAGCCTCTGAGATTTCAATATCTGCTAATTTTAACAGGGACGTATTTTCATAAACCTCCCATTTTCGATTGGCTATAATCGGTATGCGTTGTATTGGAACTCCCTCATGGATGGCGATAGCTGTCTTCGCAGCCCATTCTCCCTGTTCTTCCGGTATTTTCACAAAGCCAATCATGGCAAACGGCATCATCTGCCTGTAACTGGTCAAAATCAGCTTATCAACATGCTCTCTTACAAAGGGCAACAGTGTTTTCTCGTCCCAGCCATTAATGCCGGAGGAAGTACCTAAAATGATGAAATCAGCTTCATTCGACTGCTCCAATGCTGACATCCATGCTTGCTGATCATCAACTATTATGCGATCTATTGTGAGGCCCATTTCTGCCGCCACTTTTGATAAAAACATATAATCTTTAAGTTCTGATAGTGCATCAGTTCCGATATAGACGCCTCTGGCACCAGGTCTGGTTAACTTGCTCGCCCAATCGAGCATAGGCCTGAATGCTGTCACCTCTACCATCCCGGTGACATTACTGGCAGGAAACCCGTACTCCTTGACAGTCCAGTTAATACCACAAAACACCACTGGTATATCACCGCCACTAAAATACGGAGCAATCAGATACCTGGCTGCGTTATCATCTGATGCAATTATTACTTCCGGCTTAATTGCCTTAATTTTCCTGGCTAAGTCAACCGCTTTCTGCGTTTTATATAATTCACTCCGGTTGCGCTTGGTATCCATGTCAAACTGTATCAAATCACAATGCCCATTCAGTTCGGCACGTAAACCCCGCTCTATGCCATCTGACCAGGCATATCCTTTGTGATAGGACGACACGTAAACACATGTCCAGGCTGCGGCCATGGGGGCTGAACCAAGCACCATCATTAGCATGAGGCACCCCTGTAAAAGCAGCTTCTGACTGACAAATGAACGTCTGTTTATACTTAAATTCGCCATAATTTCTAAAAGTATAGCCTAGCAGATCACAATCTTCCTGCTATTCATGGCATTATCCCAGAGAGGCACCTTTCTCACCCCCTTGAAAGCAGATGTTACGCCATACTCGATGATATTGTTACAACAGGATTTTTTTTATGGTTACAGTCTATTACGGTGAAACACTGGCCGCCTATGGCTTTGGCGAGGGTCACCCGTTTGGTCCAGACCGACTCGATGCATTCTGGAACGCCGCCATACAGTCAGGTCTTGATACAAAAGTAAAGGTTGTCTCCCCAGTTAGTGCCAGAAAAGAAGAACTGGAATACTTTCATACTCATGCCTACGTTGAAAAGCTAATTCGACTATCTGCCAGCGGTTCAGGCACCCTGGATTGTGGTGATACTCCTGCATTTCCTGGCATCTATGAATCGGCTTTAGTTGTTGCTGGCTGTGTTCTTGATGGAGCGAGACGCATTATGTCAGGTGAAACAGGCAGGGTTTTCGTACCAATAGCCGGTTTGCATCACGCCCGCCGTGATACTGCTGCCGGGTTTTGTGCCATCAATGATATAGGGATATTGATAGAAGGATTGCGTAGAGCGCACGGCATTCGAAGAATTGCCTATGTCGACATAGATGCCCATCATGGCGATGGTGTGTTCTACGAATATGAAAATGACCCGGATATTTACATCGCAGATATCCATGAAGACGGCAATTATCTCTACCCCGGGAGCGGCATCAGTTCAGAAACGGGTACTGGCCCCGCAAAAGGAAGCAAACTGAATATCCCATTGTCTCCCCCCAATGTGCAGGATGAGGATTTCTTTAATGCATGGAAAAAAATTGAAGACTTCCTGGCCATGACTAAACCTGAGTTCATTATTCTGCAGGCCGGTGCAGATAGCATACTCGGGGACCCGATTACGCACATGGCACTGACCTCTGATGCCCATGCGCATGCTGCTCGACAATTATGCCGAATTGCCGATGAACATTGTCAGGGGCGCTTACTGGTTACCGGGGGTGGGGGGTATAACCGAGGAAATATAGCGAAGACGTGGACGGCGGTGTTACGGGCCATGATCTAAAACATGTATTAAGTATTACGATTTAGGTGTTACGTCATTGCTGTCCCACAAAGAAATATCAATCGATGAGTAAGTGTTGATAGCGCTGCTTTTACGGAAGCTTAGGGCTTCGGAGACATGAAATACAGCCTTCCCAAACCTGAAGAACAAAAAGAGTTCTCTCGCGGGGTTCACAGGGATGCAGGGAGGTCAAAGGCGTTTTTCTTTGTAACATCAGAATCTTTTGTTTTGGTTTCCCTGCGTCTTTGCGGCTCTGCGAGAGATATGTTTTAGGGTTTCTTTTTTAAAGGTCAAAACTGTATGTCAAAAGCTTTACCTCTCGCGGGGGTGCGGGGACGCAGGGAGATCAAAGGCTTTTTTCCTGTAAATCAAAATATTCTTTCTTTTGCTTTCCCTGCGTTCTTGTATGATCTCTAATACAGGTGATATACCTGGTTTTTATT
>JBLYYR010000002.1:0-4941 GCA_048550195.1 Arenicellales bacterium | reverse complement strand
TTTGCCGCGTCCCAGCCCCGAAGGGGCATACTGGGCGCTGTTGTTATAAGGCGATATATATATTTCACTCTCACTCATCTGAATTACCGCCACCAAATTTTCTTTCAAAAGCGTCTAACTCCTCATTACCACTATCGAAGTCTCTTTTTATAATCTCGTAGATCTCTTCAATCATAATATCGGAGCTAAGATCAATTCCCAGCCTTTGCTCCAGAGACTTCCGCTTTTCTGGACCTATTTTGTCGATGAACTGCTGTTTAGTAATGACAGCTTTCATTTTTACGCCTTACGTTTCCCATGCCTTATAACGTTTCACACCAGGGTGTAATGGTCAAGTGAAACTGGACACCCAGTTAAGCAACCTTAGCTAATTTTCCTCTTCAGCCGGGCTCACATAGCCAAGGACGAAAACGCGAGAAAGATGAAAAACTCGAAACATATTGTTTTACGGTCGACGGTTGGTTCAGGGAATATTCCCTTCTCCATAATTTTCATGCATTGTTTCGCCTGACAGTTGAATTAAAGATATCCCATGTCATACATTTTGAAACACTAACATATCCATGCCCTACCTAACCTGATGCACTACCGCGCCGACGATGCCCCATTAGCATCAGCAATAACAACGCAACCGCCCAACCCAGAAAGCCAACAATATAGGGCAGCATTAAGGCGTGGAGCCAGCCCCTGTAACCGGCGACTCGATAGTAGTGGACCAAACCAAATGTTGCGGCAAGCCCGATTACTTGAAGCCAGAACTGCCATTTAAGACCACGAAGTCTGTCAACAGAGAACTTGACAAGAAAGCGCATAACCGGCCAGAAGCAAAGAGCACCGAACAGCCAAAAGCCAATTAAAAACAGCTCACCGATGTCTTTCATGATTTAGACATTTAACGATTAAGCCCAACTGTACGGTGCGTTATATCGACTAGTCTCCACCACATCCACCGCCACAGTCAGCTCCACAATTGGATGAGCTAAATATTCCATCGAAAACCCCATTGGAATCAGTTTCTGCTCCAGAGTCACCAGCACAACCAGAAGAACAACCTATATGTCCGGCGCAGTACCCATCTCCATAGGCAGGAGAATTCTTGTCTTGGCAATTTAATGAATATGTAAAGCCATTTGGTATATTTAGCATTGAGTCGATCGCAAATATTAGCGGTAGTCTTGTAGGGCTACTGGGACTTATGCTTTCTTTAGCGCACGCTAAACGCCATGCACGCTTAATGCCTTGTTGCGCTAAAGTCGGTGTGCTCATTGCTTCAGTGGGCGTATGGTGAAGAAAACAACCTAAAGCTTTTCGACAAAATGTTCTGTACGAACGAGTAAATAATATGAATTCATGCCATGCCTCATCTACTACCAGCGATGGCATTGCCACCATTTTTCGCTTACCTGTATTACACATCCAAAAATAATCTCGCAATGCACTAAATACTATATTTGACTGCTCATCATTTAAGTGTGGGTACTTTTTAATTATCTTATCTCTAATCGATTTATGAAAATGGTAGTTCTTTATATAAGCAAGCTGTCTGGCCCTCATGCTCTTTGCAACAAGTAGAAATACCGCCGCTAACGCAGCCATAATCACAAATAGTGAAATCCAATTCATAGTAATTACCCATAATTAGCGATATAACAGCTAGATTAGCGCGACCTCACGACTAGCTATCTTTTTAGTATTGAGGTCTTTCAGCGATGTTCACCGAGCATCGTCCACAACTTTTTACCATCCGTTCCTTCCGCAGGCAAAATATTCACCACAAGAATAACTACATTCACCACAGTAAATACGAGCACAAAACTATTAATGAACACAGATGATGGGTTGCCGTACAAAATCAGATAAATTACCGTGACGGCAAGCAAGACCAATTGGGCGATTATGCCGCCTCCGTAGAACGCTACTTTTGATGTGACAGACGATGGGCACTCAGCAAAACACCATCCTCCTGCCGCGCTCACTAACAACAGGTGCACATCTAAGGAAAACATCCTTGCCGCTAAGGCGTGCCCCAGTTCATGGATTAGTATCAGAGTCGTGTAGGCCAAAACTAATGGGATTGTTGTTGCCCACGACAAATCTCCTAGAAAGAAAGCAATAAAAATGCCGCCTAACGGAAATGACCAATGCATCAAAATGGGTATACCCTTGATCGTAATCGGCCCCAGATACCCGCGTTTTGGTGGCGCACCTATGTTCTTTATTTTAGGCATACCATTTTGACCCGGCTGTTGAATGGGGCACATTACTAGCTGCATTAGCGCTCATTCTTTGTTACAAATAGTCGTGAAACACCAAAAATAGCCAATAACGGAAGCAAGTATGAAGCACCCATCACTGCGTATATTGCGGGCATCAGAAGACTATCGCTTTCACTATTACCCAAAGTACTCATAACCATTGTTAGAACTGGTGCCGTAGCCCAATTGACAACAAACATGACAATATATCCTGTGACTAAGCCGGCAATTCCGAACATCCATTTTTTATAAATTGTTTTCCTGAACGCATATAGAAATACTGCTGTTATCAGAAGGGGCCAAAGTATCCATATCCAAATTATCAGTTGCTGCCAAAACCCGAAATCAGCTGAAAGACGATTTAGCTCAGGCCGCTCGCCCCTATCTATTTCTCTTAACCACCTGTCTATTGAACCATCGTTCATTTCCCAGAACGAGCTGATATCGTTTAAATATGTTTTCACGTCCTCATATCTACCATGTTTCAGTAGCTCGTTCGCCAGATCCAGTTCGGGACCGAATGAGTCTAGTTGAGGAGAACCAGTACTTTTTCCAGATTCCAATAAATAAGTTGCGGCGTCTTCAATATTTCCGTTATTTAAACTAATTAAGCCCAGAATCCTATTTGCATCATGAATGGCATTTCCATAGTTCCAGTTGTATTTGTATATATCCGCTAGTGTCAGATATTCTGCCAATAGCTCTTTGGCACGTTTGTAATCATTAGTGGAATACGCAGCCGTAATTTCTTCTTCCAGGGAGTAGAACCGGTTCAAACGGGGAGTAACGTACCTATTGTTCGGGTTCCACGAATACTCGGACTCTTTTGCGCATTTATCGCAGGTCGGTGATTCTTCGCATGCAGAAACCCTCGAAAGATACGTAAGCCCCACAACAACTAGAAATATTAATAATAACTTTTTCATTTTCCGATCGAGTAAGCAGCTAGATAAACCAGTCAGCACGTCGCGTCATGAATTTATAGGTTTGACGCATTGCAATATGGATTTACCCGTTTAAACAAGGCATGAGTAATATTTCACCCTGTTACATGGAGAGATAAACGTGACCATAAAGGTATAACGGCTTTGAATGAGCGAGCCTTATGGGTGGATGTCCATCAGCGTTCAACTTTGATCAGGTCCACGCTATTTAATTAAGGAACTTAATATTCAGATCAGCGCCGAAACTGTGTGCTGATTTACACTTCACTATCCGTCCTCCCGCTTTTCCCCAACTCCCTTGCCTCCGAAAGGATCTGTACCTGGATATATCGCCTCATTGTATACATATGTAGACATTATGCATACAAACATATACAATCAGCAGCTATTGCAGATCATGATATAAGCAGGAGTAACCCGATGGCGGCTAAAACCGTGACAATCAGTGCGCGCATCCCGATAGAGGATGCTGAGTTCATCAGTCAATTGCAGGTCAACGGGGCGACCACCCCCAGCGATAAGCTGCGGGCCATCATCGATGAGGCGCGTCGGCGCCAGTTGGGTAAGCAGGATTACCGGGGTTGCATGATCATGATGCAGGACCTGATCGCCCCGGTGAGTACCCATACCCGGGAGCAGGAGCATATCCGGCATGTGCACTCGGAACTGGTTACCCGAGTGCTGGACTGGTTACCCGATACTATGGCATTTGTTGTGGCTTCCGTTAATTCTAAGGACATTGAGCCCGACGCCGATGTACTAAAAGATCTGGAAGATGGAATTACAGACCGTGTTTTTCGCTTAATGGAATCTGTATTGCAGATGGGAATTACCCAACGTTGTCCTTGTTATAACCGGCAGGCCATCCAGGAACGGATGGGGCCGATTTTGGATTTGACGCAGGTCATCGGGATGGCCCACCAACAAGTAGAGGAGAAAAGAGGATGAGAGATAACCTGACGAGTCGCGTAGGGCGCATCATCAGCGGCAGCCTCAATGCGCTGGTGGATGCGGTGGAAAATGCCGTCCCGGAAACTGTCATGGAAGAAGCTATTCGTGAAATTGACGGTGCCGTTGACGAGGTTCGAGCCGAGTTGGGGCGGGTGCTCGCCAACAAGCATTTAGCCAGCACCCGTTTGCTGGAAGAAAACCGCAAACATGAAGATCTGGCGGGTAAGATCGAAATGGCGGTGAATGAAAACCGCGATGACCTGGCGGAAGTGGCCATCGCCAGCCAGTTGGATATCGAGGCACAGATTCCCGTGCTGGAAGCCACCATCGCCGAATGCGGAAACCAGGAAACAGAATTGGAGGGCTATATCTCCGCCTTGCAGGCCAAAAAGCGGGAAATGAAAGATGAATTGAAACAGTTCCGTGAATCCCGGCAAGAGGCCGCGGCCATCGGTTCCAACGGCGGCGGTGCTGCAGCCACGCGCAGTGGCAGTGTGGAAGCACGGGTTTCCAAAGCCGAATCTGCCTTTGAACGGGTGGTCGAAAACACCACGGGCTTGATGGGCCGGATCGGTACCGTTGACAAACACGATGCAGCGAAATTGGCGGAACTGGAAGACATGTCCCGCAAGAACCGCATTCAGGAACGCCTGGCGGCAATCAAAGATGAAAAGTAATCAACTAAGCAAGGAATAACAAGGCTCAATGCTCGACTTTCTATTGGCAAACGAGAATCTGCCTTTTACGGTAGCTCTGGCCGTCATGTTCGGTATAGCTGTCCTGGAAGGGGT
>JBLYYR010000001.1:0-3740 GCA_048550195.1 Arenicellales bacterium | reverse complement strand
TGGCTATATATGTAGTTGCGAGCCTGTTTTGTGCATTCAGCCAGCAGGTGGAGCAGCTTATCGCTGGCCGTATTGTTCAGGCATTAGGAGGGAGTGCAGCAACAGTAGTGGCGACCGCCATAGTGAAGGATATTTATAGTGGTCGCGAACGGGAAAAGGTCATGGCCACCATCATGTCGATGGTGATCATTGCCCCTATGGTCGCACCGGTTCTAGGGGCCCTTCTGTTGAAATACACTTCCTGGCGGACCATCTTTCTTATGTTGGCCGCAATCGGGGCCATAGCACTGTTGGGAGGGATGTTTTTTCGGGAAACCCTATCCGAGAAATTTACAGGCTCGGTGATCGGTTCCTGGTATAGGCTTCTTGTGGTCCTGAAAAACCTGGGATTTTCATCCCTGTTGCTGATTTTCTCCCTTGCTCCGATTGCTCTCATGGCTTTTCTGGCCTCTGCGTCCTATATCTATATCGATGGGTTCGGCCTTACTGAAGGACAGTTTAGTCTCTTTTTTGCATTTAACGCCACATGTGCCATGGTCGGTCCGACGATCTATATGCGGATGAGGAGACGTATCGAGCCGAAATTGATTATTACCATATGCTTTAGTCTGATAGCTGTGTGCGGAGTAGCTGTTTCCGTCTTTGGCCATATATCTCCTTGGTGGTTTGCCTTATCGGTCGGGCCGGTTACGATGGCAGTAATTGCAGTGCGGGTTCCAGGGACCCATTTGATGCTGGAACAACAGGATGAGGATACAGGATCCGCATCCGCGCTAATAAATTTTTTTGCAATGTTCATGGGAAGCATGGGGATGCAACTGGTCACGCTTTGGCCTGGTACCCTTATTACGAATCTCGGTTATATTCAGATTGGTGTAGGTCTGGTTTGCAGTATATTGTGGCTGCTATGCCGCAACAGACCGTTTATTATCCAACCTCCATCCTGATACAGTAAATCTGGTATGCTAGTGGGTTAAATATGTGCCGAGAAGTCTCCAGGGGGTATTAGCTCAACGAGCACTCAAGTGGGGAAAGCCTTCCCATTGCAGACCTTGCGGCTTTCGAGCACCAGGGAAACCGGTTTCATAGCTGCTGCAGCCTCCACGTCTGGCTATCTTTGGCTATTTATGGCTACCCCTGGTTACCTTCGATATGGTTCGCCAGCAGGAAACCAATGTGAGAGTTCAGGATGATTAACACGCTGTTAGGCAATCACCAATCGAGATCGGTTTTTTAAAATCACTTATCCTCATTTTGTAAGGAGTCAAAATGCTAAAACTATATCATGGAAAAGGAAGTGTCTGCTCAGTTAAGGTTCGTATAGGACTTGCCGAAAAATGTTTGAATTGGGAGAGTTTCCTTATAGACCTGCCAAAAGGGGAACAATTTGCCCCCGATTATCTGAAACTCAACCCCAACGCTGTTGTCCCCACATTAGTTGATGGTGATTTTGTTGTTATTGAATCCAGCGTAATCCTGCAATATATCGACAGTCTCAATGATGATTATATCTTGATGCCGGCTGATGTGAAGGCGCGAACCATCACATTAATCTGGCTACTGAGGTGTCTCGATATTCACGCAGCAATAAACACAATGACCTTTTCCACTGTCGGGCGTGAAAAAATAATCGCTGTTAAAACAGCTGAAGAAATCGAAAAATCAATAAACAAAATGCCCAATCCCAAGGCTGCATCCAAACGCCTGGATTTGATAAACAATGGTCTCTCATCGCAACATGTAGTTGCAGATTTTTTCACACTTCATCGACTGCTTGACGATATGCAAACCGCCCTTGAGAAAAGCACTTGGCTGACTGGTAATAACTACCAAATGGCTGATACGGCACTTATTGCTTACGTCGACAGGCTCGATCGATTGGGAATGTCCGGATTGTGGGAACAGCGGTTTCCAGCTATCAGTAATTGGTTAGAGGCCTCAAAAGCTCGTCCTAGCTATGAAACTGCCCTGGATCCGTTTATTAGTAAAAATGAAACAGAAACAACAAGGCGTGCGGGTGAAAAAATTTGGCCTGAAGTCAAACAGCGATGGGATGATTTTATAAAAACAGCTGTTAAATGAAGTTCCCCTCCGCTAAGAGTGCGGTATCTATCGTGCCGTGATGCTGCCTTAACTCAGAAACGCTTGAGCCTTGGGATCAAGAATAGGTTGGGCAATCTGGAGAACTCAATATGAATCAGTACCCGTATGCTGAGTGGTGGGTAAATGACCAGATAATGCACTACACTGTGCGAAGTTAGAGAATGTACCATAAGAGTAGAGGCAGAAGTAAAAACCCAAGAATTGTGGCGAATAGAGCGTGATTCCCTGGGAAGAAATTGAGCGGGCGGAGGTCCCGGGCGGTGAGGAAGAAGTTATCCTGCGTAAGCGTGGTACGGAATTTTCGATCCGAGTCGCTGCCACTGAACTTATGAACAGCCGTATCCATGGATCTGAAGATGCTCTTGCTGAGCTCACCTGCAGCCGTATTTCACGAAACCCAGGGAGAAAAATCCTCATAGGAGGCCTGGGGATGGGCTACACCGTAGCGGCAGCGCTGCAACATTCAGGGGATGATTCTCTCATCACCGTAGCCGAATTGATTCCTGCGGTGATCAGATGGAACAGGGAACACTTGGGGCACCTGGCGGGATACCCCTTGGCTGATGGCCGGGTCTCTGTCCGGCAAGAGGACGTAGCGGAAACCATCACCAGGGAAAAGTCCATCTGGGATGCCATCATTCTTGATGTCGACAACGGCCCTGATGGGCTTACTCGGAAGGTCAATGACCGTCTCTATGGCATGAGCGGTCTGAAAAACGCATTCTTAGCTCTTCGCACTGGAGGGGTATTGTCCATATGGTCTTCAGGGACAGACGAACAATTCACCTCTCGCCTGAAGCAGTGCCGATTCCAGACCGAAGTTGTAACTGTAAGGGCTCGCAAACCTGGAAAAGGTGCCAGGCACACCATCTGGCTTGCGACAAAAGACTGAACGAACTCTGATCTTGAAAGAGAAGAACTAAATCACAGGCGGAGCTGACCCTCTATAACTGTTCCAATCAAAAGCAGACAAATCCAGTGAATTTTTCTATTCCCCGAAATTCTCAAAGGCCCTGTTTAACCAGGTATTCTCGAAGATAACAGTAGATAGCCAGCATTGGTGTTGTTGTCTGAGGGAGTTGCTGGGGAAAGGAAGCGTGCTATTGTCTAGTGTAAAGCGCCATTATCTTTTTTACATAGTTCCTGGTTTCCTTGAATGGCGGTACCTTGTAGCCGTGTTTGCGTACGTTGCCGTAACCGGCATTGTATGCTGCCAGCGCTAGAGGGACATTGCCCTTTATCCCCGGGCGGTCTAGCTGCTGCCTCAGGTAGCGGGTACCACCGTCAAGGTTCTCCTCCGGGATATGGGGATCAACCCGCAATTCACCTGCAGTGGCAGGCATCAATTGCATCAAGCCGATAGCCCCCACAGGTGACCTGGCCCTGGGGTTATAGGCCGACTCGGTATTTACAACAGCGTGGATCAGCAGTGGATTAATGCGATTATCCATCGAAGCATTCTCGATCATTCTGCCAAGCGATAGCTTGTATTTACTTTCAGCTCTGCCCAGGTTTTTGGACAGCAGGGCCGGCAGGCGATAAATGTCTGTGTAATCTGCCGAGGGGGCACCTTTGCCCATGGCGAGCAACTCGTTGAAGCGCTGCTGGATGCGCCGGTGCATCGCAGGATCATCGTC